>JAYEIR010000281.1:0-28245 GCA_034660135.1 Thermodesulfobacteriota bacterium | reverse complement strand
TGAGGCAGTTTCAAAATGTTCAATTTTGTCCAAGGTCAAGGAAGACGAAAATTTTAACCACCCCAGAGAAATAGGCTTCGCATTTCACAGGGCAAGCACGAATATGTTGAATATTTCGAGGATTAAAATTTGAGACTGACCCCAGTACCATCTTCCGGAGCTACGGGGCAGGCACAGAGATTGGGCAAAAGGGGGCGTTTTGAAACTGGCTCAATAGTCAAAGATTTGACAATATCCTCTTCAGTGATGGTGACAGGTCGTATTTGAACTATTGGGCAGCCGGGGTCTGTTGCCGGCCCCAAGCCCACTAAGAACGGTGCGTGACAGTTTTCAGTTTCCCGTCACACCGCTCAAGCCTCAAGCTGAGAATGAATAAACAGCCTCCGGCAATCACCATAATACTTGATAGCAATTGTCCCATTGTAAACGGGCCAAGTACAAATCCGAGATGTAGATCCGGCTCCCTGAAAAATTCCAGGCAGAAGCGAAATGCTCCATACCCGATAAGGAATGTTCCTGAGAGAAATCCCTGCGGGATTTTCCGTTTACTCAACCACAGGAGAATCAGGAACAGTACCAATCCTTCAAGCAATGCCTCATAGAGCTGAGAAGGGTGCCTGGGATATTCGCCGGCGCCAGGGAAAACCATTCCCCAGGGGACCCCGGTTACCCTCCCATAGAGCTCTTTGTTCATGAAATTGCCGATCCTTCCAAAAAAAAGCCCCAAAGGTGCTGATAGGGCCACAAGATCGGCTAACATCAAGAAAGGCCTCTTTTTCCTGACAGAATAGATCCAGACTGCTGCAAATACCCCTATCAACCCACCATGGAAAGACATGCCCCCTTCCCACACGGCAAAGGCCTTCAACGGGTTATGCAGGTAAAAGGAGAGATTATAGAAGACACAGTATCCCAATCGTGCACCCACGATTACACCGGCAATACAGTATCCCAAGAAATCTCCTATGTCCTGCTTTGTCAGATTATGGCCTTTACGCTGAGAGGTCTTAAGGAGTATAAAATAGGCTAATAGAAAGCCTATCACATACATGAGGCCATACCATCGTATCTGTAACGGGCCTATATGGATCAATACCGGATCAATCTCTGGACACTTCATACAGTCCCCTGACAGGCCTCCGAAGAAAAAGGAGGGATCAAAAATAATACCTGACCCTAAATTCTACCCTAAAGTCATTCTGTTTTTCACCATATTCGCTGAACGTCTTTCCTGCAATCAATGCCCCCCTGAGCCTCAACTCCAGATTAGTAATACCGGTATATAGTAATTCGGGCGTGAGGGTGAAACTTTGATCATCCACATTAAACATACATATCATTGAAGGTGTGAAATAGAGCAAGTCGAAAGGCTCTCTCTGAATAACGCGCAGGTAAAGGTAATTTTTCATGGGTGTTATCTTGCCGTATTGGTCCTTGCTCAGATTAGCGGCCTTTTTCAGAAGGGTATCGTCGCCCGTTGAGCTATAGATGCCATAACCTTTTTTGATAAAGGAAAAATAGCCTTCCATCTCCCTTTTGGTGAATCCAGTGCCGTTGTGATAGTATTCCAGGATAAAGGTAGTATCTAAGGCATTGAGATATCGTAGACCTATCAGATAGCTCGCGACATCGGATTCAGTCTCAGAGATTTGTCCATTTTCGTCAACATAACTTTTTTTGAAGTCTTTGATCCAGGCAAACTCTCCGTGAATCTCAAAATTAGTTAAAATGTTCCTTGAAAAATCTACTCCAACACGCGAGGCCTTGCTGCCCCCGGCAAGAAACATAAGGTCGATGTCCGTGTCATAGTACAAAAAATACAGTTTTGTAGCGAAATTGACCCCATCTTCCTCACCAAAGTCATCATTCAAATCCTTGTAAACCGGCAGCAAGACCGGGGTAAACGAAACGGTCTTTAAGGGTCCGTCAAAGCTTTTTATGTAATCTGCCGAGGCCATGACGAAGCCTTCCAGGTTAAGTTCCGGGTCATACGGGTCCTTGGGCCTGCCCACAAAGTCCGCCGGGTTCCACGCATACCCCTTTCCCCATCTCAGGACCTTTTTCCCTGCGTCAACGCTCAGAGATGAGGAGGGTTTTAGGGACAGATACCCTTCGTAAACGCTCGTCTTTCCGGACCAGCCTGTATAGTCTTTTCGCAGATCACTGTTGAGCCTTACGAAAAACCGTGAAATACCCTTCTCGTAACTCCCGTCTAACTGGAGTTCAAAATTATATTCATCAAGGGTGCCCCCTTCGTCCCGGTCGTAGAACTTGAGGTTGTAGAGGGCGGCATCCCTGTCCAGCCCGAAAAGAACCGGCCTGAACTCGCCATAACCACCAATATGGTAAGATTTCTTCTCGATTTCCGAGAGATCAAACTCGTATTCCTCAGCGAGGGAAAGGGATACAGGCAGGAGAACCGAAATAGACAGAGCAAGCCCCACAAACCGGAAGAGGACATTTGTGATCTCTCTGAAACAGGTGAGGCAGGTCAGGATGCGGTTCATGATTCCGTAGTCCGCACTTATCTTAAAGACTCCATGTTAGGCATATAGGTTAAGGTAAACACCTCTTCCTCCAATGGCCTTTGCCTTACTTTTGCAAACACCATGATCGACTTATACCCTTTATACAGGGGACTTACTGTTTCCATAACAGATGGCCTTACAATTCCTCCACCAAAGTCCTTTATCTTCTTAAAATAGATGGTTTTTATAAGCATGGAGGTCTCGGTTAGGCACTCGACCTTGGTAGGCAATATCTTATCCTTGTCAACCCACATTTTCAGTTGATCATAGGCTACGGTTTTTGTCTTTGCCTTGAGGTGCAGGATATATTCATTATCCTTGTCCTCCACCTGCACCACGTTGTATTCCGCGGCATAGTCAAGTCGAAGTATATCAGAGTTATTGAACACCCCTCCCACAACGGATTGAAGGCTTGTTACACGAATGGGTTTTCCCACATTGGGAATATAAAGCCACATGTTGTCCCCAAGCCTCAGGGTGCTCCTTCCTTTCTCACTCGCAGGAGAGATAAAGAGGCCGGCGACCTTATCCGTTCCTTTCTTGACCGTAAAGAGGATAAACTCCTTTTTTCTTCCATCCGGCTCGATGTTAATGAGTTTTCTGTACATCTCATAGGAATCCGGGCTGAGGTTTCTGTCTACCTGCTCTAAGAGCTGATTACGGTCGGTTGCAAAGGCAGGGACTGCAAACAACAGCGATACAAAGACGACTACAATCTTGGGCATGGATAACCTCCATCCTGTTTTAGTAAGCGTAACAGCTCAGGTTTACGGTTTTCAAGAAGCTTTACAGATGTGCATTTTTCTGCCTGCTACTTGAGTTCTAAAACCTTATTGACAGCCTGATCTACATGGCCCCTAAATTCAAAATGACTTACCCCTTTTCCTTTCAGTGCATTAATCATTTTGATGCCAATCTTTTCAGCAACTACAGTAGTGACGCCCTTCGCGGCAAGAAAATGTGCTGCTGAAGGCCCGGCCCTACGGGCTGTATCTCTGTAAGGATTAGAAATAGCTTCTATTAGATTCCCCGTACCGTCAAAGACAAGATAATAAGGGCAGCGGGCAGCCAGATTGCTTACAGCGTCTGACGTGGTTTTCCCTGTGGACGCAACTGCAATCTTCACAGACTCCTTCTCAGCGGCATATGTGCAAACCGATAGGATTAATGAGACGGCAAGACTTAAAAAAAGCATCATTTTTTTCATGTTACTACCTCCTATATGTGTCTCAGGGCCTGGACAGGATCCATTCTTGAGGCCTTGAAGGCCGGCTGAAGGCTTGCCAGGACAGAGACGATTATTACGATGACCGATACCACGATGAAATCGTTAGGATTTACGGATGTGGAGAGGATCAGACCTTTCTGTCTGCCAAAATCAAAGGTGACTCCATAAATATTGATGATAAAAATAACGGCCCCACCTATGATACTGCCAATAACCGCGCCGATAAAGCCAAGGCAGAAGCCCTCTATGACAAACATGGAAAGGATTTTCCCGGGCAGCGTGCCTATAGCCGCTATGGTCCCTATCTCTCGCACCCGTTCATAGACCGCCATGATCATAACGTTCATAATGCTTATCAACACGATTGCCACAAGCATGAGCTTGATAAAGAATGTCATCAAATCAATCATTCTTGCTATGTTATAGAAAGGGGATAGCTTTTCCCATGTGTGCACTTCGAAGATGGGTTTGCCTTTTTTGTTTAACTCACTGGAAAACGCATCCTGGAGTTTGTTTTGTGCCTCGTGTAGCCGGCTAAAATCTTTTAACCTTACAGCAATCTCGCTTACCTCCATATTATCCATCCTGAGTATCTCCATGGCATCTTCGATGTGGATGTATCCATCCCTGCCTCCCGGCCCGGTCGCACTCTCCAGTATTCCTCCCACTCTGAACTGTTTCCCGTTCACTGAACCGTCCTTGTTAGTGGCAATCACAACGACCATGTCACCAACCTTCACTTTCATGCCCTTTGCAAGAAGCTCCGGAACAAGAATTTCTCCTTTCTTCTTGATGATTTTTCCTCCCTCTCTTATCCTTGATAGAAAAAACGGTAATGTTTTTATCTCTTTTTCAGGATAGACACCATTGAGCCTTATATTGGTTGTCTCAACAAAATTGCTGAACATGCCGCCAAATTTTATCCTTGGTGAATAGGCCTCTATCCCTGGAATCTCATGTAACGCTTTCTCAACTTTTTTAACAGACTGAGACCTTAGATTCATTGTAAGCGGCAGACTGTCTATAGATGCCACATAACCTTTACTGTGAATCTGGATATGTCCCAGAAATGAGTCTGTTACCTGACCGATCATCATGGTCTTAAATGACCCTGTAACGGCAACAAAGACCAGGACGAATATAACACCTGTGACAATGAGTGAGGCAGTGAGGATCGTCCGTCTCCTGTATCTCCTCAGATTTCTTGTGGCAATTTTAAATAGATTTAACATCGTTAATACCTCCTTTTGCCTCTCTGCCTGTCAGCTCCCCGTCCTCAAGTGTATAGACGATCTCTGCCTCATCCACTATCTTCGGGTCATGGGTCGAGAATATGAACGTTGTCTTTAATTCGTCCCTCATTTTTTTCATCAGATCTATGACCATATAGGCGGTTTTGCGATCTAAATTGGCAGTAGGCTCATCTGCAATCACGAGCTCAGGGTTAGTAACCAATGCCCTTGCAACCGCCACTCTTTGCTTCTGCCCTCCTGAAATCTGGCCAGGGTATTTGTCCTTTTGCTCGTCCATTCCTACAGCCTCCAGCAAAGACATAATCCTCCTTTTTCTTTCCTGAACAGGTATTTCCTGAACCATGATAAGGGGATATTCGATATTTTCATAGACCGTAAGCACAGGCATGAGATTAAAATCCTGAAAGATAAACCCAATATGCTTACCCCTGAAAGAGGCGCTCTGTTTTTGGTTGAGGGTGGAGACGTCGGTTTCCGCAACCCTCAATCTCCCCTGGGTTGGTTTGTCGAGACAACCGATGAGATTCAGGAGGGTGGTTTTTCCGCTTCCCGAAGGCCCCACAAAGGACACAAAAGAGGAGGGCTCAATCTCAAAGCTCACGTCCCTTAATGCCTTAATGCTGATTTCGCCTGCCTGATAGTCTTTGCTGATATCCTCCGCCTTTATTAGTGACATAGCACTCTCCTTTCAAGGTACAGCTTTTCAAGGTCCCCAAGGGCTATAGCCGCATAATTATATCCATATTATAGTGCAGGGATTGTGCCAAACGGACAGAAACAGGCTGTCAATTGATAACTATCTGAAAACAACTGTTTATTCTCGCTGGCATTCTTCAGGGCAAATAATTATGGCCCACCCCTTTCAGGCAACAAATGTCGAAATATCTTACAATGATTCGACAGAAATGTCTAAAAAACATGTTTATCTCATCCTAGCCCTTTTCTCATCTCAGAAAACCGCCCTCTAATCCTTATGTTAATTACTGGTTTTTCAGGATAATTAGTCTTTAATCTTAAAAAACCGTAAAAGGACTGTGGCGGGCCAGGGATGTTTGTAAAATGTATCCTGAATCTCCGGCCGTTTTCGATTTCCTCCATTGTGTATGTCAATTTTCCCTCGAGATCGAATTTGTCAGGAGTCAGTGTCAGTGGCTTGTCGAGCCCTGCCCTGATCTCGACCACCTTGGTGATGCTCTGGCCTTCTTTCCCGTACAAATTGGCATAACGCGGAGATATTGAGATGGGCATTATGACAAAGGCCTTTACGCTCAAATTGACCTCACTCATCACAGGGTCATTCGTGCTGACTTCGGCGCTCCATAGATTTTCTCCCTGGTAACCTTTTGTCTTTACTGAAAGCGTAATCTTTCCCTCCCCGCCGGGGGGGATAGCCTTGTCAAAAAAGGCTAAAGAACAGCCTCAGCCCGGTTTCACCTTTTTTATCTCAAGGATCCCTTCACCCTGATTGAGGACAAGAAAAGTGTGCTCAATCACCTCTCCTTCCTTGACCTCCTTAAAATCAAACACACGCTCTTTCAAGACCATCTCTGGTCCCTTAACATCTTGAGCAATGGCAGGATAACCACAAAGGAAGATTAGAATGATAAGTATAATTCCGATAAACAGATGTCTTCTCATGGGCGTACCCTCCACAATTTTGGTTTTGCTTTATTTTATCTTAGAAAACCACGTCCTCTCGGCGTGGTTTCTTTACGCTTTTAATGGCCAGCAAACTTATCTGTCGATGGGTGCCTGAATCGGCATGGGCATCACCGACAAGGCTAAGGGCTCAACAAAAAATAACTTTACATTTCTGCATACCGGCTCCACGTCATCTTCGTCCGATCTTAAACCACAAAAACGTAACTTCTCAAAAAATCCGGGTAAGTCTTTGGTACACCACATTTCTGGATTCCCGCTTTCGCGGGAATCCAGTTGATTCTCCCGGACTTATTGAAATGTTACTCAAAAACATCAAAACAGCCTGCTGTTCCATCAGCTTTTTGTGATTTGAGATCAAACAAATCTAACATGAATCCGAGCGCCAATTCTGCCAAGATATTTTTTGTTGAGCCCTAAAGCCTTCCTTAAGAATACCTATCGGCTATCCCTTCCTTCTTAGACCCTTCTTTCCTGCTTCTGCAGACTGCAATTATCCTTACCCCTTTTTTGGTATAGCATCCACTTTAACCCGCCAATCATGGGTGTATATGTTCATCCGGGATTTCTTGACAGAGCCGATGAGGGTGATGTTCAGCCTTTCTGCCAGGCCTACTGCCATATCCGTAGGAACAGAGCGGGCAACGATCACGGGTATCCTCTGTTTTGCCACCTTGATAAGTATCTCCGAAGATACCCTCCCCGTGGTAAGGATAATCCCGTCTTCAGTTGATATTCCCTTTAGGAAGCATTCTCCCAGGATCTTGTCTATCGCATTATGCCTGCCGATATCTTCAGCAAATATCTCTATCTTTTCAGCAATGCTCAAGGCAGCGGAATGAACCCCTCCCGTATCTTTATATAAATCGGACATCCCGAGGAATTTTTTCATCATGGAGAAAATCTTCTCCTTTGAGATCAGAACGTTGGATATTAAGGGAAGACAGTCCTCTGCATCAACCGCCCTATAAAAGGAGGTGCCCCCGGCGCAGCCCTTGCCTATTACCCTCTTTGATCTTACACCTTCTTCCAACAAACCATCGCCCGCAATCTCCACCCTGATGTGCCACCCTTTTTCATTTAAGGTGATCCCCTTTATCTCCGTCTCCTTTTTTATCAACCCCTCGGAGAGAAGAAAGCCGACCGCAAGATATTCCAGCTTGTCCGGAGTGCACTGCATGGTTGCCAACTCCATCCCATTCACAAGTATAGTCAGGGGGATTTCACATACTATTCGATCCTTCTTTCTTGACTCCCCATCATATCTGGCCTGCGTCAGCTCAATCTCACGTGCCCGACCCATAGACCTATGCCCCTTGTCTCCATTAACCGCCAAATGTAATATAGTACTCCAACTTTGGTTTTTCCAGGCGCGAAAATTGCTTCTGCATAAAAAATACATCTTTTTAACCTGTTTACGAAGTTTCCAAGGTCGAAAACGGTCTTTTTTTGCAACCTGGCCCTTTACACAAAAAGTATGCCAGGAAAAACCAAAGTTGGATCAGTATAGCTCAATAACTATCGGCACACAGACAGGCACCGGGAGCTCTTTTTTTGCTTGATGCCCTTAATATAGTTTACAGCAGGCCCGCCTGCCTCGCGTTGCGAAGCATTGCGGGCAGGGCCGCAGCAAAACTGCTTACTACCCCATTTATCCTGCTTACCAGGAGACTGTATAAGGTAAGCTGTTCTGTAAGCGCACGCTGTGAAACAGCCTGATAAGCTGACCGCTATCGCAGCCGGCGTTGGGGCGTAAATCAAAAAAAGAGATTCCGGTGCCTGTAAACCCCGCCTTTTCAGTATACTCAATACTGACAGCCCAAGATAGACAAGCAGAATCCTGCCGCTAATTATTGAGCTGTTACCATGAATCCTACATGACGGTAGATTCCTTTACTTTCTTCATCAAAGAAGACCTGTGTGGGGATGAACCGTATGCTAAATCTGACCGCCTGTTTACGGTCTTTCTACACATCGAGACAATGGCGGCCTTTTCCTTGCAGACGTTTTCCAGCTTTTCAAGGATCGGCGTCATCATCTTGCAGGGGATGCAGGATTTGGCACCGAGGTCCAGTATGGTAACCATGCCCTGATCTCTTCCGGTTTAGGAATTTTGCCCACGCTCTTGACTTCGCCGTCAACAACCACGGCAGGTGTTCCGAACACTCCGTATTTGGCAATCTCCATAAGATCTCTCACCTTTTCAATGTTGGCGCTTATACCCGCCTCAGAAACGGCTTCCTTGATATTCTGTTCGGTTTGTTCACACTTTTGGCAGCCTGTGCCCAACACTTTGATTTCCATTCTTAATCCTCCTTGCTGATTTGGTTGATTTGTTGAGTGGTCGTTAAGCTTTTAACACAGCTTTCAGCCATTCTTTGATCTTTGCCCTGGGCGGAACCCTGCCCACGGACATGACCTTGCCGTTAATAAGGAGAGTCGGCATGCCCATGACACCATATTTCCCGATTTCTTTTATGTCCCTGACATGCTCCAGATTGGCTGCGAGATTAAGCTCGGCCATGACCTCTATCAGTTCCTTTTCTAATCTGTCGCACTGGGTACATCCCTGTCCCAGAACCTTGATTTCCACTTCCCTTGAAACCTCTTCGTCGTACTGCTTCCCCAAGAACTTCTTGAATTCCCGTAAAAAGGCCTTTTCATAATTCTCCCTGGCTGGATTGGGAATATAATTTTTCTTAGAAAGCCGCTTCAAAAGCTCAGCACTCACCTCATCATCAGGCCTTTCTGCGCATTCCTCAGCCATCTCCTCCATGGCCTGTTTCAGGCCCATAATTCCCACACTCTGTTTATCCACCTTGATTTGGGTTACATCTTCCTGTGACATATCCGAACCCCCTTATCCAACTATCCAGCCATAGGTCATGCCGGCAATAGTTGACAGGACTACGATGATACCACAGAAGGTGGCGGTCTTCTTGACACCCAGCACACCCCCTATAACCAGCATATTGGGTAGGGACAGGGCTGGTCCTGCTAAGAGCAGGGACAAGGCAGGCCCTTTCCCCATCCCTGAACCGATAAGACCCTGGAGTATGGGCACTTCGGTGAGGGTGGCAAAATACATCAGAGCACCGGACACAGAGGCGAATAAATTGGCCCACAGGGAATTTCCTCCCACGAGCATCTCGATAAAATGCTCAGGAATTAGTGCGGCGTGTCCCGGCCTCCCTAACATAAACCCGGCAACAAGCACACCCGCACCCAAAAGAGGAAAGATTTGTTTCATAAAACCCCAGGTGGATTGCACCCAGTTGACACATTCATTTTTTGTAAACCAGGACTTTAGCATGATCCCTAAGACAATCAGCAGTCCTACTGTAATATACCATTTGGCCGCGAATATGGCCGGCCAGAGTCCTGTTGAACCAGTCGCCGGTCTGGCAAAGGCTGCAAAGATCAGAATCAGGACCATGGTAAGCATATAAAGGCCGTCCTGAAAAAGGGTACGCCCCTTTTCCTCTTCGTCAGGCAGGTATATCTGTCCGGCTGTACGCGCGGCGTCATCCTTCCTGAAGAAAAAGGCCATCAGAAGTCCGGTGATGATGGCAAAAATAACAGCGCCTATGGCCCGCGCCAGGCCTAATTGCCAGCCTAAGATCCTGGCTGTCAGGACAATGGCCAACACATTGATGGCAGGACCTGAATAGAGAAAGGCGGTTGCAGGGCCAATGCCTGCACCCCGTGAATAGATCCCTGCGAAAAGGGGGAGGACGGTACAGGAGCAGACTGCCAGAACAGTTCCCGAGACAGATGCCACGGAATAGGAAAGGATTTTGTTGGCAGTGGCGCCGAAATACTTCAGAACCGCGCCCTGGGATACAAAGACCCCGATGGCCCCCGCAATAAAAAAGGCGGGTATCAGGCAGGTCAGAATATGGTCACGGGCATACTCTTGAAGCATCATAAATGCTTCGAGCCCTGATTGACGAATCGTGGGGCTGTCCCACGGGACAAAGTAGCAGGCAAGGAAGACAAGAATGATAAGTAACAATTTGTTCCGTTCTTTCATGTCAGTTTCTCTCCTCACATAAATTGCTCAAAGGCTATTAATTTGGTGTATCAAATAGCTGTATGCAACTTCAGTTATATGCCTAACCTAAAGAATCACTTCTTCGCGCAACATATTTCTTCTCGTCTGATAAACGGAAGCTTTTCCACAATCCCAGCGATTTTGGGATCATCGTCCAGCCAGTGCCTGAGGTTTCCCAAGAGGCTGGCAGAGTAAGGACTGTCGCCACCATTTGTGAGGTAATAGTTAACCCACAGGCCATCTTTCTTAGACTCAATTAGTCCTGCCTTTTCCAGGATCTTGAGGTGCTTGGATGCGCTGGGCTGGGTTATCTCCAGGGCCGTGTGAATCTCGCACACACACATCACCTTGTGCTGTAGCATCTTGATGATTTTAACACGATTAGGATCGGAAAGGGCCTTCATGACCTTGACAAAAGCTTTCATATAAAAACTCCTTATATATTCCTCTTCTGGAATATAGCGATTGATATTTTGATTGTCAAGCGAAATTCTAATTCCAAAACAAGACGTTGCACCGCTATGGAAAAACCAGTAGTGTAAGGCAGTTTAAAAGAGATCCATCTGTCCTCTATCCAAATGGAAGCCATAATTAGAATTGCTGATGCATTAATTGTTGCGTTTTCAATGATTTTGAGGTCTATTACTGGCGGCTGGCTTTCCAGGCTTGAAAAAAAGGAGTGACTGAAGAGGTTATGAGAAATCAAATGCATCAAAGTCCTGACAAAGCAGAGGATAAAAACCAACCGTTTAGTTATGGCGAGTCTTCAACATTTGGTTCACAGTTAGGGCCTCTTCTCTTTTTGACCTCGATTTTTTTCTTGAACTTTATTTCCAGGATTATACTGGCGCCTTTGATGCCCGCCATTGAACAGGACCTTAACCTGAGCCATACTGAAGCCGGGTCATTTTTTCTTGTGATTTCTCTGGGGTACTTTATTACCTTGCTTGGCTCAGGTCTTGTTTCTTCCCGACTAACTCACAGAAATACAATCATCCTCTCTGCCACGGCAGTCGGAATTGCACTTATTGGAACCTCTTTTAGCAACAGTCTATGGGAAATTCGCGTAGGGCTTCTATTGTTGGGAATGGCGGCAGGCATCTATCTTCCATCGGGTATTGCAACACTCACCTCCCTAATCAGCTCCAGGCACTGGGGGAAAGCGATCGCGGTCCATGAGCTTGCCCCAAATTTGAGCTTTGTAGCCGCACCATTAGTATCAGAGGCCCTTTTGGTATGGTTTTCGTGGAGGGGCAACCTGGCTATCCTGGGTGGGGCCTCCATACTCATGGGGATAGCCTTTGCCCTCTCAGGCAAGGGCGGGAAGTTCTATGGACAGCCGCCCGGCTTCAAATCCTTTAAAACGCTTTTTGCAGAACCCTCCTTCTGGATTATGATAGTCTTGTTCAGTCTTGGCATCGCCGGTACCCTTGGTATATATACCATGCTCCCGCTTTTTCTGATAACAGACCATGGGATAGATCGGAACTGGGCCAATACACTGCTGGCACTCTCACGGATCTCGGGGCTGGGCATGGCATTTCTGGCAGGGTGGGCAAGTGATCGGTTGGGCCCGAAACGAACCATGTGCGGTGTTTTCCTTGTCACAGGGCTGACTACAGTACTCCTCGGCATAGCTCCAGGGTCCTGGATTGTGGCAATAGTTTTCCTGCAGCCCATTTTCGCTGTCTGCTTTTTCCCACCGGGTTTTGCCGTCCTTTCTTCGATAGGACCGCCAAGCGCTCGAAACGTGGCTGTCTCTCTCACTATTCCCGTTGCATTTGTATTGGGTGGAGGAGCCATTCCAATTGGAATAGGTATGATGGGTGACGCCGGCTCCTTTGGCCTGGGTATTACCCTGGCGGGGGTGCTCATGTTTTTCGGCTTTGTGTTGTCCATGTGTCTTAGACTTCCAAACGGAGAAAGCATAAAGACTTAAAATTAAGGGAATCAGACCTTTATAGGAGGACGCCATTTTTCAAGAGGGCAGCGCGAACAAAGAGGGGTTTTCCTGCAGTAATTTTTGCCTGTCTGTACAATCAGGGCATGAAATTCATTAAAATATGCGGCATTTTCAGGCAGGGACTTAGTGAATATCTGCTGTAATTTATGGTAGGAGGTCTGTTCATCGGCCATTCCATGTCGTCTCAGGATTCGATGTGTATAGGCGTCAATAACGAACACAGGACGTTTGGCCGCATAGAGAAGGATGCTGTCAGCGGTTTCAGGCCCGATTCCTTTGACTGAAAGAAGACCTTGTCTGAGTACCTGTGGTTCATCGTCTAATAATGTGGAGAGGTTACCCTTATATTGACCCATTACAAAATGGATCAGGTTCTTTAATCGCCTGGCCTTGACATTATAGTATCCTGAAGGTCGAATCTCCTGAGCCAGATCCGCTTCTGCCACGGAAAAAAGACGCTCCAGAGATATTAACCCTCTGTTCTTCAAGTTTTGTATGGCCGTTTCAACATTCTTCCAGTTTGTATTTTGGGTGAGAACCGCCCCGATCATCACCTCCAGTTCAGTTTCAGCCGGCCACCAGTGCTGAGGGCCGAAGTGATCCAGAAGGAGATTGAACATCTCTGTTAGCGCTATTCGTTCAAATCCATGGTTTTCTTGATTCATGGTGCAGACCTTTTTCGCCAATGTAAGAAGACTTGATAACCTCGGATCTATTGCCTTGACAGGTCAATCAAGATAACTTAGATTTATGCTTTGTGTCAATGAAACGTAAGGTGGGCAGTAGAAATGCCTAAAATGCCTAAAATTAAAAGTGCCTAAAGTTGTGGTACGCCTTTGGCGTTACTGCTTTGAAAAAATAAGCTTGTCTTGGCCAACTCAATCGGCGTCCAAAAGGGGTAGCGTTCTTTAATTTTAGGCACTTGTAAGTGTACGCAGGAGCACCCCCCTTCTATAGGGTAAATCAAGACCACAAGACCACGTCCTTTGGGTGTGGATTCTTTACCAAGTCTTGCTGGAAATCTGATAGGAATAAAAGAGGCCTTTATGACGTCGTCCCAAAAACTTACCAGAACACGCAACATTGGTATTATAGCGCATATAGATGCCGGCAAGACAACAGTAACAGAACGTATGCTCTATTACACCGGTCGCGTTCACAGGATGGGCGAGGTTCACGATGGTGAAGCCATCATGGACTGGATGTTGGAGGAAAGGGAAAGAGGCATTACGATAACTTCCGCTGTGACTTCCTGCCAGTGGCAAGGTCATACCATCAACATAATAGATACCCCTGGTCATGTGGACTTCACTATCGAGGTTGAGCGCTCACTGCGTGTCTTGGACGGTGCCGTTGGTGTCTTCTGCGCAGTGGGAGGAGTGGAGCCCCAATCTGAAACGGTCTGGCACCAGGCTGATACGTACAACGTGCCAAAGATCGCCTTTGTCAATAAATTGGATCGAGTAGGGGCAGATTTTCACAGGGTGATAGAGATGATCAGCGACCGGCTTGGCGCTGTTCCTCTTGTTTTGCAGTTGCCTTGGGGAATGGAGGATGACTTCAAAGGCGTTATTGATCTTATCAAAATGAAGGCGATTCTGTGGGAAAATGAAACGCTTGGTGCCGAGTTCAAAGAGATGGAAATTCCTTCAGAATTGAAGGACGAGGCCATGCAATACCGGGATCTGCTTTTTGAAACCCTGGCCGACAAGAATGATGCGATAATGGAGAAATACCTTTCTGAAGAAGATATTCAGACTGGAGAGTTGAATGAGGCCATACGTGCCTCCACGATCAAGCTTGAGCTTATCCCTGTCTTATGCGGGGCAGCCTTGCGAAACAAAGGCATACAACCCCTTTTGGATG
Source organism: Thermodesulfobacteriota bacterium (assembly GCA_034660135.1). Lineage (GTDB taxonomy): Bacteria > Desulfobacterota > DSM-4660 > Desulfatiglandales > Desulfatiglandaceae > JAYEIR01. The sequence goes on along the minus strand of JAYEIR010000281.1, from coordinate 13,694 downwards.
GCATTGTTGATTTCCTGCCTTCTCCCCTTGATATCCCGCCCATTGTTGGGCATGTCCCGTTGACAGATACTGAGGAATCCCGGTCTGCAGAGGCCAAGGCACCTTTTTCTGCCCTGGCATTCAAAGTCATGATGGATAAGGGGAGAAAAATGACCTACATGCGGATTTACTCCGGCACGGTCAAGGCAGGTGATGTTGTGTACAACCCCGCCAAAAATGTCAAAGAAAAGCTTGCCCGGCTTTTGAAAATGCATTCAGACAAGAGGGAGCGTATAGACCATGCTTCAGCCGGAGATATTGTAGCTGCAATGGGCCTGAAATTGACAACTACCGGTGATACCCTGTGCTTTGAAGACAAGCCTATTTTGCTTGAACCCATGCAAGTCAACGATCCGGTAATAAGTGTGGCCATAGAGCCCAAAAGCCTGCAGGATAGCGAAAAACTTCTGGATATATTGAGCAAACTCGCGGACGAAGACCCCACATTCAAGTTCAGAACAGACGAGGATACAGGCCAGGTTGTCATCTCCGGCATGGGTGAATTACACTTAGAAGTCATAGCAGGTCGAATCAGACGTGAGTTTTTTCTTGAAACAAACCAGGGAAAACCCCAGGTCGTATATCGGGAAACAATAACAGATCGGATGGAGCATGAAGAAATCTTCCAGCGTGAACTCGCCGGACAACAGCATTTTGCAGGCGTGAACATTGAAATTTCACCCCTTCCGAGAGGCACTCCAAATAGTTTTGTCAACCAGTGCGAGGCCCCGGAACTTACGGATGAATTCTTGGATATCATAAGGCAGGCGATTTCAGAAGCTGAAACCAGCGGAGTCCTTATGGGGTATCCGGTTATTGATGTCCAGACAACGCTCCTGGACGTCAGGATAAATGAAACCTCTGACGTGATGGCCCTTAAGATAGCCTCTGCCATGGCCTTTAAGAAGGCCTGTGAGAAGGCAGAATGCCTCCTCCTTGAACCGATTATGGAGGCCGAGATCCTGGTCCCGGAGGAATTTACAGGCGAAGTCATCAGCGACCTGAGTGCGAGGCATGGCAGGATTGAACACATTGTCAGCAAAGGGGCCCTTCAGGTGATTACTGCAAAAGTTGCTCTGTCTAAGATGTTCGGTTATTCCACGTCACTACGCTCTGCGTCTCAGGGCCGCGGTACTTTCTCGATGCAATTCAGCCACTATGATAGGACGTAGATAGTGTCGACCCGCAAATGGCTCTCTTTCACAATCTAAGCGCCATCAGGGCCGGTTTCAAGACATTCAATTTTATGCAAGGTCAAGGGAAAAATTTCAACTATCCCCGAGGGGGACACTGATTGACGAGATCTGAAATATGAAATTCTTGTTCTGTGTGTTGGGGCTCGTGCTCATAGTGGAAGGTTTACCGTATTTCATGTTTCCTGGAAAGATGAAGAAATGGATTGCAAGTATCCTGGAGATCCCGGATTCACATCTCAGGATCATGGGGTTCTGTGCAATGGGGCTGGGCCTATTGATTGCATATTTCGCCAAGGAATAATCTGAGTAATTGAACTTAGGGGGCTTCGCCTCAATTATAATAATGAAATGATTTTGTTTGACTTTGAAGGGTCTCTTGTTTAGCCTAAGGCACCTTGATGTGGGTTGATGTTTGATATAGAGGATTACAATTACGAATTGCCGGCAAGGTTGATTGCTCAAGCCCCTGCGTCAAGGCGCGATGGCTCCCGCTTGCTTGTTGTTGATCGTGCAATAAAAGCCTTTTCAGACAGATTTTTCTTTGATCTTCCTGATTTACTCAAGCCCGGCGATCTGTTAGTTGCAAACAATACCAAGGTTGTGCCTGCGAGGCTTATTGGTCGCAAAGAAACCGGTGGCAGGTGTGAGATATTGGTCCTGGAGCATACAGATTCGAACGCTGAAGGCTCCTCTACCCGGTCTTGCCTTGTAAAGTCTTCCAAGCGACCTAAGAAAGGAAGCCTCCTTTTTTTTGATTCAGATGTCTGTGGTCAGGTCAAAGAAATATCAGACAATGGTATTGTAAAAATCACCTTTAATGGTAACCGATCCATTGATTGCCTGCTTGAAGAAAAGGGGTATATGCCTTTGCCCCCCTATATCAAGCGAGGGGATGACAGTAGTTTTTCTGTGCTCGACAGGGAGAGATACCAGACGGTATTTTCTGAAAAACGTGGTGCAGTGGCGGCTCCAACAGCAGGTCTCCATTTTACAGAAGGCCTGATGGAGAAACTGGAGACAGCAGGCATCTCCATCTCTTACTTGACACTCCACGTGGGTTATGGGACTTTCCGTCCGGTAAGGACAAGGGATGTAAGGAAGCATAACCTGGGTCTGGAACACTACCGGATTGGACCGGAAACAGTAGAAGCAATTGAACGGACCAGAAAAAAAGGCGGAAAGGTAGTTGCTGTCGGGACTACTGTTGTAAGGGCCTTGGAAACAGCCGCTGTTAATAACGGTTCTATAGTGGCCGGAGCAGGCAAGACGGATCTTCTCATTACCCCAGGGTTTTCTTTCAAGGTAGTGGACAAGATGATAACAAATTTCCATCTCCCAAAGAGTTCGTTGCTTTTTTTGGTGTCTGCCTTTGCCGGCCTCGAGTTAGTTAAAGACGCATACAAGTCAGCCGTTGAAAAAGAATACAGATTTTACAGTTATGGGGACGCCATGCTGATTCTGTAAAAACGGTAAGCGTTCACGGGTTCATTGGCACAACCTCAACTTTTATGGGACGCTGATGAACGCTGGGTTTGTTGGGTTTATTGGGTTTATTGGGTTTGTTCAATCAACAATCCCTTACGCATAAAGGCCCCCTGTCGGGATCCCCGGGAACCCGCCAAACCGGCCCTTGTTGCCATAGACTTATCTGCGTGAATCAGCGAAAATCTGCGTCCTATGAACCCGTGAACGGTTACTAAAAACGGTTATGGCACGTTCAGATTTTGAGATTTGAGACTTAAGCAAATTGGAATTCAGTGTCACTCACAAATCCAGTGAATGCAGGGCCAGGGCTGGAGAAATAAAGACCCGGCACGGTAGTTTTGAGACGCCGGTTTTCATGCCGGTTGGCACACAGGGTTCGGTAAAGGCGGTCTCGCCGGAAGACTTGCAGGATTTCGGAGTCAAGATTATTCTGGCCAACACTTACCACCTGTACCTGCGGCCGGGGCACAAAGTCATAGAGAGATTGGGGAAACTCCATCGATTTATGAACTGGTCCGGCCCGATTTTGACAGACAGTGGTGGATTCCAGGTCTACAGCCTCTCGCGTTTGAGGACCATAACTCAACAGGGGGTGACATTCCAGTCTCATTTGGATGGATCAAAGCATTTCATTGGTCCGGAAGAGTCAATTGATATTCAAAAGGCTTTGGGTGCTGACATCATCATGGCCTTTGATGAATGTGCGCCTTATCCGTGTGATTACGATTACGTGCTTAATTCCGTTAAGTTGACAAGCCTGTGGGCACGGAGGTGCCTGGAGCACATGGATGGCCGGGATCAGGCCCTGTTCGGGATTGTTCAGGGCGGCATGTATAGCGACTTGAGGGAGATGAGTGCAGCACAGCTCGTTGATATGGATTTTGACGGCTATGCTTTGGGCGGTCTTTCTGTTGGAGAAGATCCTGAGACAAGATTAAGGGTTATCAGTGAGACAAGGGGGCTTTTGCCGGAACACAGGCCTGTCTATCTTATGGGCGTTGGAACCCCGGCGGATTTGATAGAGGCCGTTTTTTTGGGTGTGGATATGTTTGATTGTGTGATGCCTACCCGCAATGCGAGAAACGGCACTCTTTTTACAACAACCGGGAGGCTGACTATCAAGAATGCCCGTTATAAGGATGATGAAAGGCCTGTTGAGGAGAACTGCCATTGCTACACCTGTACCCACTATTCCAGGGCATACTTGAGGCATCTATTTATGGCCAGGGAGATCCTGGCTTACAGATTAAACACGATCCACAACCTGTATTATTATGCGCAACTCATGGCAGAAATGAGACAGGCCATTAGAGAAGACAGTCTATCAAGTTATCGGAAGAGGTTCTATGAACTTCAGGGACGAGGAATAGCCGAGTAGTAGAGCAATCAAAGCAGCATTTAACCAAAAGGAGGTTTTATAATGGATTTTCTGGCTTACGCTATGGGAACCGGAGGAGGAGCCGAGGGCGGCGGATCAAGTGGGTTTGGGGCTATTGTTCCACTGGTACTCATGTTCGCAATTTTTTATTTCTTACTCATCAGGCCCCAGCAGAAAAAAGCAAAGCAGCAAAAACAGATCCTTGCGTCTTTAAAAAAGGGGGATAGGGTTGTGAGTTCCGGCGGGCTTTATGGTGTTATTACCGGCCTCACAGATGATGTTGTGACCCTGGAGATTGCGCCCAAGGTAAGGGTCAAGGTTTCAAGAGTTTCTATCTCAGGTGTTGTTAATAAGGGATCGTAAATAATCTTGATTGATGATCCAAGATCGTCAATCTCAAAATGGAGTTGCAAGTGTCAAAGAAATTAGGTTGGCGTGGTGCAATAGTCTTGTTCACGATTTTGATAGCATTCGTCTATCTTACCCCGTCTGTCAGAGACAATCTTCCATCCTGGTGGTCCAGTGTGCTGCCGGACGAAAAAATCCACCTGGGTCTTGATTTACAGGGAGGCATGCACCTCGTATTGGAAGTGGAGGCCTTGAAGGCAATAGAAAGCCATTTAGAGAGGGTCGTTGAGGAAGTGAAACACGATTTGCGCAAGAGCAAGATCAGGTACCGGGACCTGAGACGTCATGGCACCCAGCGGATTTCTCTTTTGCTTATGAGACAAGATGACAGTGATGTTTTCCAAAACATGGTGATGGCCAATTACCCTGATTTTGAGGTGCAACAGGTCTGGGGCGAAAATGGTCAGGCAGGGTTTAATATTGTTTTGCTTTCCGAGGCAAAGAACCGTATCGCAAAAATGGCTGTGGATCAGGCCCTGGAGACAATCAGGAATAGAATTGACCAGTTTGGAGTCAGCGAACCTGATATCAGGCCGCAGGAGGAAAATAGGATTCTGGTCCAGTTGCCCGGGATTAAAGATCCCAAAAGGGCTATAGCTTTGATTGGCAAAACAGCTCTCCTGGAATTCAAGCTGGTTGATGAGGAGCATAGCATTGATGAGGCCCTCAAGGGGAATATCCCTCCCGGGGATGAAATCCTTTATAAGGTCAGCATTGATCGGGATACAGGACGCCAGATCAGAGTTCCCTATTTGTTAAAGAAAAGGACTGTGCTTACAGGAGAATACTTGACTGATGCCAGGGTTCAGATCGACAGCCGGTACAATGAACCTTATGTATCGATTTCCTTTGATTCCAGGGGGGCAAAACTTTTCGAGAAAGTAACGGGAGAGAACATAAAAAAAAGGCTGGCAATTGTATTGGACGACAAAGTTAATTCCGCACCGGTCATCCAGGACAAGATCTCCGGCGGGAGGGCCCAGATCACCGGACGCTTTACAACGGATGAAGCAAGGGATCTGGCTATTGTCCTGAGGGCAGGTGCCCTTCCGGCCCCGGTCAAGATTGTGGAGGAGAGGACAGTTGGGCCTTCTTTGGGAAAAGACTCCATAACAAAAGGCTTTAGGTCCATGCTCATCGGGGGTGTAATAGTAATCATTTTTATGCTCATCTATTACAGGCTGTCCGGAGCGATCGCTGATATTGCCCTTTTACTGAACATCGTTTTTATTATGGCCGGCCTTGCGTTCTTCGGTGCCACTCTAACCCTTCCGGGAATCGCAGGAATGATCCTCACCATTGGTATGTCTGTTGATGCCAATGTCCTGATTTTTGAGCGCATTAGAGAAGAACTCAGGTTGGGAAAAACGTCACGGTCCGCAATTGAAGGAGGATACAGCAAGGCCCTTGTGACAATTCTTGATGCCAATATCACAACATTGATTGCTGCTCTTGTTTTGTTTCAGTTTGGCACCGGCCCGGTCAGGGGGTTTGCGGTTACGCTCAGTATCGGTGTCGTCGCCAGCTTGTATACAGCCATCTTTGCTACAAGGGTCGTTTTTGATTTTCTCTATGAACATCGAAGGCTGAAAAAGATCAGCATCTGATTCTATATAAGAAGAACTGAAATGCCGGGAGCCGGATAGGTTGAAACCAAAATAGTCATGATCATCCGGATCATGAAAGACCCGCCAGGAAAAGCTTGGACAATTATAATGGACTACAGCGACGGAGTATTTAACTGATGGAATTTATCAAGCCAGGGATTAATGTTGATTTTGTTGGGAAGCGTAGAGCTGCATTTGTGCTTTCAGGCATTATGATAATAGCAACCATTGTCATGCTCATTTGGAGGGGCGGACCAAACTATGGTGTCGATTTTTCCGGCGGCGTGTTGATACAGGTCAGGCTGTCTGAAAAAGAGACCCTGCCGGATTTAAGAAAGGCCCTTGAACCGGTTCAGCTTCAGGACAGTATTATACAGGAGTTCGGAGAGGAAGGGCAGAGCGAATATCTGATCCGGGTCAGGCAGACAGACATGGAATTGAGTGGTTTGAGTGACCGGGTTGAGCAGGCCCTGATTTCCGGACTGGGAAAAGATGTTGAGATAAGGCGGGTGGAAATGGTTGGGCCGAAAGTTGGTGAAGACCTGAGGCAAAAGGCATTGTTTGCGATCTTTTATGCCACACTGTTTATTGCAATCTACATCTCAGGCCGATTTGAGCACAAGTGGTTGATGAGTATTGTGATGGGCCTTTCGCTGGTCTTTTTTGTTTATATTGCGTCTGTCTTCGGTATGAGTGTCACCTGGCTCATCGTATTTGCTTTGATTGTGACACTTGCCCTGTGCTGGTGTTTGAACTTGAAATATGCCCTCGGGGCCATCATTGCCCTTGTGCATGACGTTGCGATCACCATTGGAGTCTTTGCCTTGACAGGCAGGGAAATATCTCTTCCCATAATTGCCGCACTCCTGACCATTGTTGGATATTCTCTCAACGATACCATTATTGTATTTGACAGGATCCGGGAGAACCTGAGGCGTTTTCGCAGACGTCCCTTTGAGGAGGTAATGAACTCCAGTATCAACGAAACACTGAGCCGCACTATCCTTACGTCTACCACCACGCTGGTTGTTGTCCTGGCCCTTTTTATCCTGGGCGGGGGTGTAATCCATGATTTTGCCTTTGCGATATTGATCGGAATCGTTGTGGGAACTTATTCGTCTGTCTTTGTTGCGAGCCCGGTACTTCTAATCTGGGAAGGCAGGTTTTTCAAAAGCACCAAAGTTAGGAAAGGTCTCCCCAAATAAGTACTACAGGCCTCGTTGAGTGGTTAAGTGATTGGTGACAAAAAAAAGCAAAAACCCTCATCTCATACCTTTGTCTATCTGGCGACATGCCTGCTCGTAGTTTCAGCCTTTGCCCTGGGTTGGTGGCTTTGGCACGGCATGTATGCCGGTCCCCCGAGACTCAAGTCCATCCTGTTAGTGATTAATGATGAACCGCATGATATCCTGTCTGGAGAGACCATCGCGTTCCATCCTATGGACAGGCTCAAGATCCTGAAGATTTCCACAACCATCCCATTTAATTATCATGTCCGTTTAGCGGCAAATGGCTTTGATGTGAGTTCTCTCAGATATGAGGAAAAAAAACTTGCCGACATGTTCACGGATGAGGAGATATTTGACCACCACAGATTACGCATTCATGTGATGTGCCGCAACAAAGAATTTGGCCTCATGGTCTGGGATGTCCAGCCGTATGTAGAGGACTGGATAGACAAGGCCGACAGAATCATCGACCGAGACAAGCGATTGGCCATCCTCGAACGTGGTCTTTGTTTGTTGCCCGACGATAGAGAGCTCCAGAAAAGGCTCCTCAGTGAATACAGATTCCTTAAGCAGTGGAAAAAGGCTGCTGCGATGCTTGAAGAGATCTGGGACAAGAACCCTGAGCACCATACCCTTGTCGAGCTTCTAAAAGTATACACCGAGAAGTCTGACAAAGCCGGTATTATTTCTGTCTTAAAAAGACTTGTCAAATTAGATGCGGGAGATGTTAAGGCACGATACCAGTTAGCAGAGGCCCTGGAAGAATCAGGGAAATTGAAACATGCCATAAAGGAATATAAAGGCCTGTTGAGTCTAACCAACGAAAAGGATAAACTGGAGATTTATAAAACCCTTGGATATCTTTATGACAGGACGGGCCAGTCTAAAGCAGCTATTTCCAGTTATCTCAAGGCAACAGAATTAGATAAAAAGGATGCAAACCTTTACTATAATCTCTCTTGTCTTTATGAAAAGATCCGTCAGAAGGAAAAGGCGGATGTTTACCTTGCACGAGCAATAGAACTTAGCCCTCGAGATGTGAAAAGCCGCCTGAAGCTGGCTCAGAGGTTCATGGAAAAAGGAGAACTGGTCCGGGCCAAGAAATATCTTTTACAGGTCTTGAACATAAAGCAGGATTCTATTGAGGCCCTGAGGTTGATGGCCCGGCTCTTGGAAAAACGAGGGAAAAAAAAGGACCTGATAAAAACCTACAAAAAGATACTTGATCTGGATCCCCGGAACGGGACAGTGATGTATAATTTGGGTGTCCTCGAATATGAAGCAGGGAACCTGAAGGCCAGCCTGCCTTATTTTAAGAAGTATTTGGAAGCACATCCCAAAGAAGCCGGTGTTCACGAAATCGTGTTCGATATATACAAGAGGCATAAGAAAGCCGGGCCGGCCTTCAAAGAAGCCATGACACTTGTTGAACTGAAGCCTAAGGAGATCAGCACCTATCATTTTATATTTGATCATCTGAATGCCTCGGGTGATTACGACAACATGATCCGTGTCATGAAGAAAGGCGTAAAGGCCAGCCCGGGAGACACGGATCTCAAGGAATATCTGGTCTTGGCCTATCTGAAGACCGGCCAAGAAGATCTTGCTATCAAACAGATAAAAGAAATCCTGAAACTCAGGCCAAAGGATATTAATCTGTTGCTCCATCTCGCCAAGCTCCAGGAAAAGCAAGGGGAATTTGCGCAGGCCCTGGAGGCATATAAGAAGATCATAGGTATCTCTTCCGGTCATGAAGAGGCTGAGGAGGCCTATCTGAGATTAAGGCTGAGGGGCGTTGAACGTGACGAGTTAGATATCCGCTGAAGTTCGAAATATGTTAGTTGTTACTGTTTCCTGGCTCCTGAACCATGTGAACTGTTATACAATCTGCGAGACGTTGAATTATGCGGTCGAAGGGGGAAGACCAAGAAAGGGAGGTTAATCATGCCTAAGGGAAATTGTGAATTTCGTGGAACTGGTGGGCAGTACTTCGTAACTGTGTTCATTCACCTGTTTTTGATCAGCATACTTTCTTTTGGCATTTATTCAGCATGGGCCTGGGTGAGGCTTCTAAGACTAAAGGCATCTCATACCGTCATCTGCGGGAAGCAGGTCAGTTTTACAGGCACCGGGGGGCAGCTTTTTGGCCTCGTTCTGCTTTTTGGTCTTCTGACCCTGGTAACCTTTGGTATTTATGGCCCGTGGGCCATGTGCAGGCTTTTCAACTGGAGGGCCAGGAACACCTTGGTGGAAGGTAAGCCCAGCCAGTTTGTAGGGACGGGAGGCTCCCTTTTTCTCTTCTGCTTGATACACCTGATGCTTCTGCCCATGCTGACATTCGGTATTTACAGTTTTTATGGCGCTTACCGGCTTCATGCGTGGAAGGAGGAACACACCAGATACGGAGGGGAAAAAACCTCCTTTGGTGCGGGATTCGTGGGATTTCTTAAGGTTTTGTTGATCACCTGGATCCTGAACACGGTAACCTTATGCCTTATTTCCCCCTGGACTATGTGCATGTCTTACAGGTGGGAAACTGATGGCCTTGCTGTTGGTGATGCCGAGCATATTAAACATTTCCCGGCTGTAAGGACAAGCCCTCTTACCGTAATCATTATTATTATCATAGGCCTGATCCTTATCATGTCCCTTGGCCTGTATATCAAAAATCAGTTTAAAGCACATTATGCAATGGTCGACAGGTTTACCCAGGACATGAAACAGAGCCATGTATTGACTCTTCCAGTAAAGAAGCCTGCAATTCCTGTTGTTTCAGAGGCCGTCAAAAAAACAGTGCGAACAGAGCCGACCCAGCAGGAAGTTGCTGTTTCCACTCCACAACCCCCGGGCAAAAAGCCTGAGCAAAAGACTCCGGATTACAGCCAGGACATCAAAGGTCTTGACGCTTTGCTCAAAAAGGATCCCGGAAATGCGGATGCCTTGTATAACCGGGCCTGGTATTATGCCTTGAAAGGCGATCTTGAGCAGGCCGTTAGAGACTACACGCAGGCTATTAAGATAAATGACAGTTGCGGCGATGCCTATTATAATCGGGGAATTTTGTATGTGAGAATGAAAAAGTGGCCTCTCGCTGTAAATGATTTTGACCGTGCCATAAAATTGGATCCGGTTGCAGTTGATGCGTATTGCAACAGGGGGAACGCCAATTATCAATTGGGCAAAGACAGCCTTGCCATCAGGGATTATACAACGGCGTTAAAGCTAAAACCAGGCGATGCAGACCTGTATTACAATAGAGGAATTGCCTTTCTCTCCGGGGGACAGGAGTCAAGTGCCGCGGAAGACTTCAAAAAGGCGGCTGGATTGGGACAGCAAAAGGCGAAAAGGTATTTGAAGAGTGCACAGAAATAAAGGTTGATTGAGCCTTCTAATTTTAACCTTTAGGCCTTATTGTCCAAGTGAAAGCCATTATTAGAATTGCTGCGGTGGTTGGAATTTTCTTGACTTATAGCATCATGAGTTGTATAAGATACATAACTGCCCGACTTCAACACAAACAGAAAAACCACGTGACGGTGAAAGCCTCCAAAGGTTATACTTTAAAAAAACGGAGTCAGTGGCAGTATTAAAGGCAGGGTCAGCAATGGCTTTGCCTTTTTTGGTCCTGTGATTTAGGGACGTCCTTAAATTGTAAAATAACTTTATTACAATTTGTAGATATTTGATTATTTAACGTCCCCCTTTCCATTTCCTCTTTCAAGATGTTATGGCCTGAACCTTTTGATTTTCAGGTCTTTCAAAACTTTGTAATGTTTATCGTTCCCAGTAAGAACAGGATTACCATAAGCGATTGCTGTGGCTCCGATGAGCGCATCTGCCAATTGCATTGAATGACTTAGAAAATGTTGCTCGACGTAAAACATTGCTTTGGCAGATATCTCTTCGGAAATATAGAGAATTTTAGCATTCCAAATATGCATAGCCTTGCGGAGATTGTTTAATTCTTTTTTGTTTCTCATTCCTTGGACAAGTTCCATATAGGTCACAACAGAAATAAAGAAATCGCTTGAATTCTCAATGACTTGATATGCATTCTCATTTCCTTTCAAATACCAAATGAGGACATCAGTATCGACGAGCATTTAGAATCTTCCTTTTCTTAAATTTCTAACGTACTCATTAACATTATCGGCAATGTCATTATCTTTCCACATTCCGAACACTTCATTTTCTTCTATTTTATTCTTAAGGTCCTGATAGGGAACAAGCTTGGCGCAGGGCTTTCCACGGAAAGTGATAACGACTTCCTCACCTCTGCTGACAGAATCAATGAGTTCTTTTGAATGGAACCTCAGATCTTTTGCTGTGGCTTTCATGATACCTCCTACAAATTAAGTTTATATTTAAAAGTATAAACTCCCCGCCAATCTGAGTCAATTAAATTTTTTGAGACGATGTTATTTGCGTTGGATGATTTTTACAGCGAGCGCAGTCGGGTCAAGTGCCTTGAAAGATATCATCTGAATGAATTAAAAAAAGAAAATCTTGTTCATTTTGTTGAAAAATTGAAGGACAAGAAACAGACTGCTCAACAACAAAAACAGGCATATCATGCTATATCGTTATTCCATGAATTAGCAGGGCCAGTTAATTCTGAGAACGTAGGAACGTGGACGAAACAACTTCCGTAAGTAGGCGCTCGGATTTAGGGTGGATTTGTTCGATCCGAAAGCTCAAAACCACAGTAATAGCAAGACTATTTCGAGGATTTTGAGATTGAGGACCGGACAAAGATGCCCTGAAGCCGGGATGCATAGTTGTGGAAGTTATTTCGTCCACGTTCCTAAGATCATTTAAAAATAAATATAAGAAATTAGCAATGAAAAAAGAGGGTGTTCTGCAATTCTAATCTATTGACAATGGCACTAAAACGCGCTACAGAATATTTATCTTTGTCTCATTTTTATCAGGAGGTATGATTATGTCTGAGGAACAGGTCGCAGTCGTTGTTAAGTTCTTCGCCAAGCCCAGCGTTGCTGCTTTGGAAATAACCAGTGGAAGTATTAAGAAAGGTGACATTTTAAGATACAAGGGTCATACCACGGATTTTCAGGAAGAAATAACCAGCATGGAGATCGACAACCAGACAGTGGATGAAGCAAAAGTGGGAGATCTGATAGGGCTGAAAGTCAAGGAAAGAGTTAGAGAACACGACAAGGTGTATAAGGTCGTCGATTAGGACTTATTCGTTTTGTGCGGACCTCGCTAAGTGGTTGCTATTAGTGGAATTCATAAATCGCTTTATCAATCTGTTATCCCCCGCTTTATTGCGCAGATACTATTTAGTGCCTGAACGAAAACTGTCTTTTTCACCCATATCTGCGTCAGACTCAAATTTTAATCCTCGAAATACTTCAATGTATTCGTGCTCGCCCTGTGAAATGTTTACCATGTGAAATGCGGAGCTTATTTCTCTGGGGTGGTTAAAATCCTCATCTTTCCTTCCGGGCGTAGGCCTTACGGGCCGGAGGCTTGACCTTGTGAAAACTATCTCATTTTTGGATGGACACTAATTATCAGGAGGCGGCAAACAATGGAATTGAAGGACCATAGGATTGAGGAATTGGCGCAGTTTGCAATGCAAGTGATGCGTACAGCAGGAGACGAGGCCCTTTCATATTATGGAAAAGGCAAGCTGGGTTTGAAATTTGATGAGGAGCTTGTCACAGAGGCAGAACTCGGTTTGATACAATTTTTTTATGCTCAGCTACATGAGCATTTTCCTGACCACAGCCTTTTTGAAAACACCCGGAAAATAAACGAGTATACGCATGAAGGAAAAAGGTACATGTGGATCCATGATGCCTTGGATGGTGTGGCTAATTTTCAAGCGGGAATTCCCATGTGGGGCATGTCCCTTGCCCTCATAGAGAATTTCTGGCCAATTCTCGGCCGGTTCTTTATGCCCGTAACCGGTGACTGTTTTCATGCTCGGGCGGGGCACAAGGCATATTGTGGTGACATTGAAATCAACGCCGGAAGGCAGGGCGATATCGATGATGAAAGCCTTCTTCTTACTTTTTCGCGTTTTCATCAGCATTATGATTCTGAATTTCCCGGTAAGATACGCAGCATGGGATGTACTTCTGCGCATATATGTTATGTTGCCATGGGACGTGCTGATGCGGCCGTCATTGCCCACGAGAATTACCAGACACTGGCCGCGGTTTCAGTAATTCTTGAGGAAGCAGGGGGAAAAATTTACACAATGGACGGGAAGGAGTTTTTGCTCAACGAATATTCTGATGACCAAAGGATCGACGGACATCTCCTGGTTGCCTCTCCGGATATCTGCCCACAGGTGCTCAGCTATCTCCAAAGAAAAGATTAG
>JAYEIR010000280.1:0-7536 GCA_034660135.1 Thermodesulfobacteriota bacterium | reverse complement strand
AGCATTAAGACAATCTTAGATAACTTGCTGTATTGTTTATGCAATCCCTGCTTTCAGCCACTTGCGCCAATAAGGACATATATTCAATGGGTTAGGCAAACTCGCAACATAAGTGTCAGGTCTTGACCTGACACCTTTAACCCTTCTCGTGGCTCACAGATAACATTCTGCCGGGCTTTCTGTTCCTCTTCCACACTTCTTCACACTTGCGATTGGGTATTGCCACTTTAATCGGCAATTTCAACCCTTCCGCTTTTTGGCTTGCACGTAACACCCTCTCGGCCTCCCTGTCTGCGTGCAACGCACAGGCAGGCGGCTCTCTTTGCTCATTCTTCCACCCTCCCTTTCAGTTGCTCCGAACATAAAAGAGAACGGCAATCCTTTACCAGAGACTTTATAAAAATCATCTTCGGGGTCGTGGTGTAGGTCTTACCTTTGCGGACAAGACCTTCACCTGTAGTCATCCCGAGGTATTCCCAGTTGGCTGCTTTGTAACAACTCCCATAGTAATATTGAGGATCAACAAATGTCTCCAGAAGCACTGGCTCGTAACCCCATAGCTCCAGCCAGTCATCCTTTACACGCCTTGCAACCTTTCCCAAAATGTGACTGGCAAGATTTTTGACACGAACCCATGGGAAAATCAGAAATCTTGTGTTGTTGATAACCCAGGCCAGATTGTTCAGACGTTGCTTTTCCGTCCAACCTATCCACTCATCTCGTACCTTCAGCGCCTTGGATGCCCCTGCAAACATCAGGCATCCCAGTAAACCCCGATCAGATACCACAAAATACCTCTGAAAATAGCCGAATGGCCTTTTGTAACCGAGATAGTGGTAGCGCAAGACGTATTCATTCCACAATCCACTCCATTTCTGATCATTAACAACCTCAACCCTTACAGAGCCTAACTCCTTTAATTTGCAGATAATGTCAGGTCGGGGCTCCGTCCTGTGCGTTAAAGAGATGGGCTTTTGAGATCGTTTTCCTTGATATTCCTTCCTCTTCTCCGGAAGCCGTACAAAACCCTTTGCTTCCAGTTTCTCCAACAGTTTCATGCAAGCATCCATCTTGTACCTGCCGGATGCTGATAGCCATTCCAGATGCTCGCATATGGTCGCAGCTAATTCCGATCGACTCAAACTTGGAAACAACTGAACTGTTTCTCGAATTTCATCAAATTCTTGACTGGTGATCTCACGACCGCATTGAAAAATGGATCCGCCTTTACCCTGAAGCATAGCGTTGCACCTCCTTATACATTAATTCAACGCTACGTTACCAAAACATGATTTTTTTGTCTGTCCCTTTTTTGCGAAAAAATATTTTTATGTCCTACCGGAAACACCCTGTATGTTTGACTATCCCAATATGCGCTTCAGAGCTGATACAGATAGCACAAGCTAAGGAATGTGGACGAGATAACTTCCACAACTATGCATCCCGGCTTCAGGGCGTCTTTGTCCGGTCCTCAATCTCAAAATCCTCGAAATAGTCTTGCTATTACTGTGGTTTTGAGCTTTCGGATCGAACAAATCCACCCTAAATCCGAGCGCCTACTTACGGAAGTTATCTCGTCCACGTTCCTAAGATAATGCACTGACTGGTTGGGACATCTCCTTTTAATCTACCTTCGGGCAAAACGAAGCTGCTTTTCCGTGACTACGACAAATGTGTTTGACAGTCGATCTGGGTATGTCCTGAGAAGGCGGGATAGTACCTGAATTTTTGATGGAGAACGTTCATCTTCAAGGCGAAGTAAGATGACACCCCTGTGAAGTCGGCCATCTCGATATACTTTTTCTCCGAAATCCTTATCGTTTGTGATCAAAATCCAATTTTCTTCAAGTGCCTTCAAGATTATGTCATCATCATTCATTCCTCTTGCCTCTTCAAAAACCGAAAATACTTCGTGCTTTTGATTGCGCAGCCACTCTGCAACAGCTGGGCCTGTACATTCATCCACGAGGAATCGCATTAGGAATACTCCGCCATCAGTGGCATAAATTCAGTGTTCTTGAGGGAATTAGTGGCGAAAAGGAAGCAAGCATGTATGTCTTCAATGGTGAGGCCTTTGTATTCATTCAAAATCTCATTCTCTGTAGCCCCGTGCGCCAAGAGATTAAGAATGAAATCGACAGTTAAACGAGTCCCCCGTATGACAGGTTTGCCTACCATTACTTTTGGGTTCAGTACGATTCGTTCGAGCAATTGTTCTTCTTTCATAATAGTAACCTCCAATTTTATAAAAGATAACAAAAGAGACCTTTGCAGTCAATATATTGAATATTTTATCAATAAGTCCCAACGACAAGCTCACCGGCACCAAAAGCTAATTATTACTTCGCATAAGCAAGGTTTTATACTGATATGGCAGATGCGAAAAACGCGCGGGCTTTTGGTGTCGGGTGCAGTGCTTTAGGTCCTTGTTTCACGTAAATACTTAAGATTATCCAAAAATTCCACTATTAAAGGCTTTTTCCATTGATATTCCTTTACCCAGGCAATGTTTCCATTTAGATAACTTGTCATTAAATGTATCGCTGTTTCAGAGTCAAACCTGGAAACACATTCTATTGCTTTATTACCTTTTTGTATTAATTCAAGACGATGGCCTGTTTGTTTATTCCCTATCCAATAACCGAAAAACTATGATAAAGGTAAAAACTATCGGTCAAATGCTGCCTTTCAAAACGGCACGGCTTTGCCCAGTCCATCTCAAGCGCCTGGTTGGACATAAACTTTGTTCTTACTTTTTTTGATAAAAGCACCCAATGAGCTACGTTCAAGTGCAATCTGTCTGGCAAGATACATTTTTGCCAAGCTTTGATAAGGGACATCCTTTTTGTTAGCCAAAGTTTTCAGTTCCGCTATCATATCTTCTGGAAGCCGGATAGAAATTGATTTCAGAGAGGGCTTCAAGTTATGAAATGAAATTCTCTTGATATTTCTGGAATCAAAGTAATCAAGAGTTGAATGAGTAACCCAAAATTCTCGTTCTTCATCCTCACTTTTAAATTTTGGAATAATATTATCCATTTTTTTCATAAAAGCGACTCTCCTTCCGGTTCATATCCCTTCCGGAAGTTACTCTAAGCAATTTGCCTCTTTTTGTAAAAATGATGACAAGATAACGTCCTATGTCAGTCATGCCAAATGCCGCCCACCGTTTTTCAGTAAGTGAATGCTTCGGATCATTGAGAACAAGTAATGGCTCATTAAAAAAGACCTGTTCACATTCCCAATTTTCAACTTGGTGTTTGATCAAATTTTTGTTTTTATTGCCTTCGTCCCATTGAAATCCAGCAAATTTCTCAAAGTCACTTTCCATACTTTAATATTGTATATCTATAGTCCTTAAGATAATGTTTTTGGGGTTTAGAATATTCGATCCCCGAAGAGATTTTTCCCGTGCGATATCAGGAAACTTGAAATTTGAAACTGGAAACTTGGTAGCCACCTGAATAGTCATATATAGACCAAGTTTCAAATTTCCAGTTTCAAGTATCGGATTCCGACTGCCCCTGTAATTCTTTTTAAAGGAGAATTACACCAACCCCAAAATGTTTTTCTTTAAGCCTATATAATATATACTGGTCAAGTATTTCTTTGAAATAAAAAGTTGCTTCAATGAGCCCAACGGCAAGGATAACCTGATGAAAAAGCAAACAAAATATGGCTAAAAAGCGAAGAAAAATCGATAAACAACAAAATTTGTAGAAACCAAAAAACGGCCAGGCTTTTTCAGTCAGAGTTCATCCTTTTTATGTGCCCCTAATCATCTTTCTCACAACAACATCTACAGGGTCCCTAAATCGGTGTGATCCTCATACTCAAATCAAAAAATGACAACTTTCGGGTGGGTCCATCCAGATTCGCTAAAGGGGTTCATTTTATCCCGGTAGTAGCAGCTTATAATATAAACACATCAATCGGTTGCCTTGGCGACCCCCATCCCCCCATCCCACCCCATCACAAGCGAATTTATCGGGGCTCAAAAAAACCCTTGCTTTTTTTATATTTTGCAATAAGATTACCCCTGATAATATCAAGATCAACTCCTTAATAACCCATGAAAAAGACTCAAAGGTAGGAGCATGCTTCGGTTCGCCCTGGAATATTTAAAAACCTGGAAATCAAAGCCAAACCGCAAGCCTCTCGTCATCCGGGGGGCCAGGCAGGTGGGCAAAACATACCTGGTCCGGTTGTTTGCCGAAGAATGCTTTGATCAGTTGGTGGAAATCAATTTCGAGCGCGCCCCGGAGATTGCATCGCTTTTTGCCTCAAATGACCCCCGCAAAATTGTTCAACTCCTGGAATTGCAATACAATATCCCCATACGGGCAGGTTCTGCGCTTCTGTTTCTCGATGAAATTCAGGCGAGACCAGAGGTGCTTACCTCCCTTAGATATTTTTATGAGGAACTGCCTGAACTGCATGTTATTGCCGCTGGTTCACTATTGGAATTTGCCATTGAAGAACCAACATTCTCCATGCCGGTGGGGCGCATAGAGTACCTGCACCTGGGGCCTATGCAGTTTGAAGAGTTCCTGCTTGCAGCCGGCAAAGACAAGCTGGTAACATTCCTTAATGAATTTTCTTTAGGCGACAGCATAGCCGATCCGCTTCACGGGCAGCTTATGGATCTGCTCCGAATCTTTCTGGTTACCGGCGGCATGCCCGAAGCCGTTGCAGTTTATCTAAACAGCAATTCGTGGCAGGAATGCGAATCAACAAAACATGGGCTTATCGCAACCTTTCAGGACGATTTCAATAAATACGCAAGGGAAGTTAAACATCAACGACTCCAACTCTTGTTCAAAAAGATCCCGTCTCTTGTGGGCTCAAAGTTCAAATATGTTAACGTGAATCGTGATGAGAGATCAGGTGATCTGGCAAAGGCATTGAATTTGCTGTACCGTGCCCGCATAGCATACCCTGTCTATCATTCATCATGCAGCGGCATCCCTCTCGGGGCAACAGTCAATCCAAAAAAATTCAAGGTTATTTTTCTTGATGTTGGCCTGATGTCAACAGTCACCGGCCTGAATTTGCTTGATTATGAAAAGGCTGATGTGATGAGAGTCAATGCCGGCGCGGTTTGTGAACAATATATCGGGCAGCACCTGCTATATTCTCAGCATCTTTATTGTGAGCCCGAGGTGTACTACTGGATTCGAGAAAAGAAGAATTCATCGGCTGAAGTTGATTATGTGATTTCCGAAGGCACGCTTATTGTTCCCGTTGAAGTTAAAGCAGGCAAAAGCGGGACTCTCAAATCGCTCCATCTCTTCTTGCGGGAAAAATACCACTCCCTCGGCGTCCGGTTTAATACTGATATTCCTTCCGTACTTGAAACCCAGACAGCCATGCCCGACGGACTCAATATCCCTTATCGCCTGTTATCGCTTCCACTCTACATGGTGGGTCAGACACGTCGGATCATCCGTCAAAGTGGTAAAGCTTTGGTGTCACCTTTTGATTAGCATATTACCTAAATCTACCTAAATCCTGCAAACGTCGAGTTTGGCGAAGATGCAAGGCGGCAAGGGCGCAGACATATTCGTATACTTCAAGGCCTTACCAACACAGCAGATTCGACAAAATCGGCAATCCCGGAGGGTAAGCTGTTTGCAAATAATTAGACCCTCATGGACCGCCTCAAATTGGTGTGCCCTATTTAATTCTTGGTGTTTTATAACCCTTTGATATTTATGTTTATTAACAACTTTTTGAAAACAGTTTATGCAGGTTTTAGGGGTTAGTTGACAGCAGAAAAAATCATTTTGTCCGGTGATCGGGTTGTGATGGTTGCGGGGGAAATTGATGACCAGGGCCGATCAACCTATCTCGCCAAGGTCTATGTGATCAACTGAAATGCATCGTCTGAAACAGGGAACCATTTTACTGAGGAGATTTGGCTCTATCGCCTTTGAAAAAATATTGCGCTCAAAATGTGCCGGGATTCGTTGGGTGTGTGGGTAGCGGGTAAATTGTAACAGTGAGACACCCTGGGTGGTTGTGCAGGGGTGAAGCGGAGATCACGTTTTCTTGCTATTGGCGGTTGGGATCGGAGTGCTATTATTGTTTGGTATCCTCTTTTACGGTGAATACAATTTCTTGCTTCTTTTTTTCGTTATCGTTAACTGTTATACTTAAAGTGTAATGCCCCTCTTTTTCAACCTTAATTGGGCTTGTCGTTTTATTCCCTTTTCAATAATATAAATAGCCCTAATGAGCCTATCATTTCCCTCTGAATGATTTTGAACCTCATTCTCCCATTTTGAAAGGGTCGTTTTCCCAACGCCTAATTTGTTGGCAAAAACTTTTGAGGCCAAGCATAGGTTTTTCCTCAAAAACTTAATCTCATTCCCTCTAAGTAAAGCAGGTTTTTCGATAAGAGTTAAGGCTATCAACTCATTGAGTCTATGCAACCTGAAAATTGAAGGGAACGAGGTCCCACAAGAACATTCGTAAACAGGTATGTTTTCCAAATAAACGTTATCCAGTCCTGATTCGTTATATCTGTAATTGCCGACCTTCTTATGAACGGCTTTACCGCATTGATCGCATTTAATCTTCATAAAGACGTTCCCCTATTTGGGCTTAATGGTTATACACTTGATTTTGTCATGGTTTACGATTGTGACAACCACAGTGGCCTTGTCGCCTTCAACAGCGTTTCCATCCACGCTATTTCATATTTCTTGAGAAGGTCCTGGATGGCTTCCTCAAGGAGTGTGGATATGGGTAATCCAGTGTCCACACAAAGATGCTTTAACGTTTTCAAAACGTTACATCTCCTGTGAATATAATATCAACCAACTCCCCCGGTCACCAATCTTTATTTCTGTACGCCCTCCTTCTTCCTTCTCCAGGAACATAGATAGTTCGAATAGCATTAATATGTGCTACGACAGCGACACCGTTATTGAACCCGTAATTTTTGAAAAGGTCTGGATGTTTCTGGAGAAAGGAATCGATTTGCTCTTTTCTCGAAAGAAGAGATAACTGCAATTCAGCACCAAACATATATTCGAAACTACCGAAAAGACTCCTTTCCACCGATACCTTTGGCTAAAAAAGATCGAAAATGCCCCCAAGGCGGCATCTTCTAAGGCATATCGTTTGTTATCGCCGGTTCGCTTATCGGGGAATCTCGAAATCACAGATCGGAAAACCTCCATCAAACCATCAAATGTAAAAGGCTTGCGTTCATCATCGGTTTTTTTCATATATTCCTCCTGGTATAGGTTATGAAGTTCCAGTTCCTAACCTACCAGAAGGAGATACCTTTGTCTGTAGGTGATATATTTTATGATTCCAATATGTTATGGTCTATGCCAGCAAGAGCGCTTAAAACCGTAGCCGCCGCTACAATCTGCTCAAATTCCATAATGATAATTGCTGGTCGTCTAAGTGAAAGCATACAACTAAATCCTTTCGTTCCCAACAGGTCAGAAGTCATCGGCAAAATGAGATAACTCATGTCTTCATTTTCAGCTATCAGACCATGGCATTGATTCCCAACAGCTC
>JAYEIR010000279.1:0-28790 GCA_034660135.1 Thermodesulfobacteriota bacterium | reverse complement strand
AACATGCCTGAAGTTCCTACTCCATATACCGTGCACTTTTTAATCTCCTGCCGATTCGATACTCAATATGCAGCTTAAGCACTGGCTTGATTTCACGGATTGCCTGTTCTGTCAGGGATAGGACTTGAAATTTATGCCACAGTCCTGACTGTATGTGCTTCAGGATCTTTGCAGTATCCGGACTCAGACACGGGCATAACGCAGATTCATGTTCACATTTTAGGCAGGCTATCCCCCCCTTGTTCGGCTTGAACACCGCATTACCGGTTCCGGTGTACTGTCTTCCACAACTACAGCATCTCTCAAGATTAATCCCGTATCCTCCAAGGGCCATGGCTCTTGCCTCGAAGAAAATCCGAAGAACATCCTTCCTTTTATCTTCTTCAAGTGCAAAAAATGAATCCTTCAACAACTCGAATGCACTTTTGTCAACCACACCCAAAGGAAAAAGGATCTCTGTCAGTTCGGTCATGTAGCTCGCCAGCGACAGAGAAGAGAAATCGGATCTAAGGGCTTGAAACGGGCTGATCAGTTTGCCCGAATGAATAAAGCAGAGGTCTCCCTTTGCTTTGAAATTATACTCCAGATCTGTCAGGCAGAACAGGTCTAAGCAATTGGCAAAGCGCCTTCGACTTCTCCGCGCTCCTTTTGCCACCCCTTTAAGTCGGCCCCTGTCAAAGGCAAAAAAGGTAACCAAGAGATCAGATTCCCCAAATTCTTTGACCCGCATTATAATCGCGGGGGAGATGCAGGAACTCATAACGTAACCCGGAAAAATAAGAAATGACAGGCCTTATGTGCATAGATGTCTTGCAGGCGGCACCGAATTTGGTCAATGCTGTGCTGTGCCATATTTGCTAAAAAAGGTCCGGCTTTATCTGAGGAATAAGATTCCTTTTGCACTGATCCAAGAAGTACTCATCTGTCATGCCCACAATGAAATCACGCACGATTCCTGCAGGGGGTGTCTTTTCTATGTATTCTGATGACATTCCATCTAAGTACTCCATAAAAATATTAGATTCCTCATTTTCAGTCTCAAGGTCCTGGAGATATTTTTCGAACAGCAATTCAAACATCAGCTTGATCTTAGATGTCTGTCTCTTGATCTTCTGATTATTGTATATATGCTCTTCATTAAATCCTTTCAGTCTTCTTAAGGCCTCGCCCACCTCACTGCTGAAACTTACATAAGGCTTGGCCAAGCTGTTCGCAACGAGGTCCTCAACAAGGGTGTAAACAATAGTTCCGTTGGTATCCCCCAGGACCCTCTTGCAGTCTTCAGGAAGGTCTTTTCGGTCTATTAAGCCAAGTCTGACGGCATCTTCTATGTCACGGCCAACATAGCTTATCGTATCAGCCATTCTCACCACACATCCTTCGAGTGTCATCGGCCAGATGTCCAGAAACGGATTTTCTGCCTTCCGTCTCATCTCATCATCCAAAGTTTTGAAATCCTTGTTCCTGAAAGGCTCTAACGCCTGAGAATGCAATTCCCCATTGTGACAGAAAATTCCATCCAGCACCTGCAGAGTCAGGTTAAGACCCTTGCCCTTATTCTCTATTTCCTGCAGAAACCTCACGCTTTGTATATTGTGAAGGAATTGACCCACCTGATGCGATTCACACAGGGCCAAAAGCATTTTCTCACCGTCATGTCCGAATGGCGTATGACCGATGTCGTGTCCAAGTGCTATGGCCTCAATCAGGTCTTCATTCAGCGCCAAGAGGCGACCTATGGTCCTTGCAATTTTGGACACAAGTTGCACATGCAGAACCCTGTGAGTAATATGATCGTTTTTTATAAGATAGAAGACCTGGGTTTTATCAATGTAACGGGAGTATGCCAGAGAGTGGAGCACCCTGTCTGTGTCAACGGAAAAACTCTGCCTGTGACCCTTGTCTATTCTCTTTTCCTCTCTCCTCCTGACCGCATGACGACTCAGACAGGCCCATTGGGAAAATACAACTTCTTCCCTCTGATCAAGGTCATTTCTTATCTTCAGTAACAGTTCTTTGTCTTTCATCTGAGCTATATAGTGCCTGAACGAAAACCCTGATTTCTTGTAGGTTGGGTTGAGCGTAATCAAATTTGTTGGGTTTCGTGCCTCAACCCAACCTACGAATATCAAGCAATTACCAAAATATGGTTTTAGTAAGCAAAACCCAACAAATCATGTGGCAGGGGTTTTCGTTCAGGCACTATCCAAGTGTTGATTTCTTTTTTGCTTGCAAAGACCGAACAATGCTGTTATACAAATACGTTTGTGAATTTTGAGTTCTCGACAGATAGAGCCTGAGGTCAGAGACTCGCTATTTTTTCCAAAAAGCCTTCAGAGTAAAAATATTGTGAGATTCTGCTCGAACTTAATTAATATATCAGGCTATGCTGATGAGCACAAGGACGATCTACAAACAAAACGCACGTTCAGAATATGCCCGGTGCCCTGCGTACCTCAGGGTGCAAGACATTCTGAACCGAGGAAAAACCGTGGCATTGAGATCAGAAAGTGGTCTCTAAGGGAAAAAGGAGATTTGAATGGCAGTTGTTAGCATGAAACAGCTTCTGGAATCTGGTGTCCATTTCGGGCATCAGACAAGGCGTTGGAATCCAAAAATGAAACCATACATTTTTGGGGCACGAAACGGGATACACATTATAGACCTCCAGAAAACGGTCAGGCTTTTCAATACGACCTATAACTTCGTTGTCAAAACAGTGTCCGAAGGTCATTCGGTCCTTTTTGTGGGGACAAAAAAGCAGGCCCGCGATTCAGTAATAGAAGAGAGTGAACGGTGCGGAATGTTCTTTGTGGTGAACCGTTGGCTCGGAGGCACATTGACTAATTACCAGACTATCAGGAAAAGTATCGCCCGTCTCAAAGAGCTGGAAGCGATGAAGGACGATGGTTCCATCAATCGATATACAAAAAAAGAGATTATAAAGATGGAAAAGGAGTTGATTAAACTTCAGAAAAACCTCGGTGGTATCAAGGACATGGGTGGATTACCCGGAGCCGTCTTTATAGTTGATCCAAAAAGGGAGAAAATCGCAGTCAGAGAGGTCAGAAAGCTCGGCATACCGGTGATCGCAATCGCGGACTCTAACTGTGATCCAACTGAAATAGATTTTATTATACCAGGAAATGACGATGCCATACGAGCTATTAGATTAATATGCTCAAAGATCGCTGATGCATGCATTGAAGGCCACAATCTGGCCGAAGAACGGCTGAAAGCAGAGGCTGAGTTGGTAAAAGAGGCTGAACTACGTAAAGAAGAAGCTGAAGAGGCCAAAATTGAGCCTGCGGAAGGCGAAGAAGGAGGCCCTGAAATTATTATTCTTCCCAAGAAAAAAGAAACTGAAGCCAAAGATGAAATAACCTCGCAGGGAACAGAAGAGGTTAAGGACTGAATATTGAAAATGACAACAGAATAACGAAGGAGATCAAAATTGACAATTTCAACTTCATTGATAAAAGAACTTCGAGAAAAGTCCGGCGTTGGTATCATGGATTGCAAGGTAGCCCTAAAGGAATGCAACGGGGACATCAATAACGCGTTTGACTATTTAAGAAAAAAGGGAATTGCAACAGCCAAGAAACGCGAAGGACGTACTACCACCCAAGGCCAGGTCCAGTCCTACATTCACGCCGGCGGCAAGATTGGGGTCTTGGTGGAAGTGAACTGTGAAACGGACTTTACGGGAAAGACCGATGATTTCTCGGATTTTGTGAAGGATGTTGCTATCCAGATTGCAGCCACCAATCCCGTTTCAATCAGTCGAGACACGGTACCGGAACATCTCCTGGAAAAAGAGAAGGATATCTATGCCACACAAGCCAAAGAATCAGGAAAACCGGACAAAATAATTGACAAAATTGTCGAGGGAAAACTCAAAAAGTTCTATTCTGAGGCCTGTCTCTTGGAGCAGTCTTTTGTCAAGAACTCGGATGTATCTATCCAGGATATATTGAATGAGTTGATGGCCAAGACCGGAGAAAATATCCTTATCAGGCGATTTGTCCGATTCCAGCTCGGAGGCGCCGAGGAGTAAAATCCGTCTGAGCCATAAACGGATTTTTTAAAAGAGATCCCTCTGCCCTCTATCTAAGTGAAAGCCATAATTAGAATTGCTGAACTGCTCTACGAGGCCTTGACAGGGGTGGGGACATAATGGGGGGAACCACCTGGCAAAAGCTGGGAACCCTGACAACAGGAGGAAGGTCATGAAGGATGAAATTCTTTCCGAACTGCGCGAAAAGATGACTAAGGCAGGAGAAGCCCTCAAGAAGGAATTCAAGAAGATACGGACTGGTCGAGCTTCTACCGCATTACTTGAGGGTATCAAGGTTGATTGTTACGATACAAAGATGCCGCTTGACCAGGTTGCGTCAATCTCTGTGCCGGAAAGCCGCCTGATCACGATTCAGCCATGGGACCAGTCAATCGTCTCCAACATAGAGAAAAGCATCCTGAAATCTGAGCTGGGCCTCACACCCGTGAAAGACGGCAAGATTATCAGGATTTCAATTCCTCCTCTGACCGCGGACCGGCGCAATGACTTGGCAAAATTGGCAAAAAAAATGTCCGAGGACAGCAAAATCTCTATCCGCAATCTGAGACGGGAAGCCAATGAGATGTTCAAGGATCTCAAAAAGGAAAAAACACTTTCAGAAGATGATCTCCATAAGGCACAGGATGATGTACAAAAGATAACAGACGAATTTATAAAGAAAATTGACGAAATTACTGCGGAAAAGGAAAAAGAGATCGTAGAGTTCTAAAACCCTCAATTCCTCAATCTCTGACTGGGGCCTCAATCTTCCAACTTCAAACCCACAAAAGTTTCACCATGACCTTGATTGATCCCAAGAAAATACCCGAGCATGTGGCTATTATTATGGACGGGAATGGCAGGTGGGCCAGGAAAAGAGGCATTAACAGGATAAGAGGTCACCGTAAGGGGGCTGACGCAGTAAGGGAGATTGTGAAGACCAGCCGCGAAATTGGAATTTCATGGCTCACTCTTTACGCCTTTTCCGAGGAAAACTGGAAGAGATCCAAAGTCGAAATCAATGCCCTGATGACCCTGTTAAAGCGATTTCTCAAGAGCGAGAAAAGTGAAATGCAGGAAAACGGAATACGACTTCAAGCCATTGGAAGAACAGAGAAACTACCTGAAGACACAAGAGGCATTCTCCTTGAAACCATAAAAGAGACCGCTTCAAATAAGGATATGGTCCTTACCCTTGCCCTCAGTTATGGTGGCAGGCAGGAAATTCTGGATGCCACACGAAAAATCGCGAGGCAGATTGAAAACCACAGTATTACAGTCAATGATATTTCGGAGCACCTGATCTCGGATTTTCTTTATGCAGCAGATATGCCGGACCCTGACTTGCTCATCAGGACGAGCGGCGAATACCGCATCAGCAATTTTCTTCTCTGGCAGATTGCATATACTGAGATCTTTGTTACGAGCACCTTGTGGCCTGATTTTGGCAGAGACGAATATCTATCTGCTATACGGGATTTCCAAAAAAGGGAGAGAAGATTCGGGGGCAATGGGATCTGATTTCAGAATTGTCGCAACATGCTGATAAGAATACACATCTGTACCGCTGGCTTACCGCCATAATCGGAGTGCCGGTTGCAGTATATGTGATAGGCCCCGGACCGAGATGGGCCTTTTGTATGCTCATCTGTTTCGTGTCTTTGGCCGGCCTGGCCGAATTCTATGGCATAACAGCTCCACGTCTTCCCAGGACTGTCAGATGGTGCAACTATCTGCTCAGCCTCATTCTCTTTTTAGTGATCTTCAAAGGAGAAGCTTATTTTATTCCGGCTGTCATTGTGCTCTGGGCCCTAATTCCGATGACATTCTTCATGTTGACACATCGCACACCTGATCAGCAAAAAACAATAGATATCGCAAAAGCACTCTTTGGACCGGTTTATGTATGCCTCCCACTTGCAATGCTTTTGACGATAGACCGATATCCCAATGGGAACCTGTGGATTTTTTTCCTGTTGAGTGTTATCTTTGCAGGTGATACTGGTGCCTTCTATATCGGAAGGCGTTTTGGAAAACATAAGCTCTACAAGGCCATCAGTCCCAAAAAAACCTGGGAGGGAGCAATAGGAGGATTACTGAGCAGCCTGGTTGCAGCGCTCATATTCCTGCATTTATTGCCTGTTCACCGCTTAAATTCGAATATCCTGATCCTTGTAGTGGCACTGTCCGTAACAGCACAAATAGGAGACTTGGCTGAATCCATGTTAAAAAGAAACCATGGGACAAAAGATTCCGGCCGGATCCTTCCAGGGCATGGGGGGATTTTAGACAGGATTGACGGGCTGATCTTTTCAATTCCCATACTTTATATGTATGTTTCTTTTTGCAAAGTGTAGTTGGATTGTAATAGCTCAATAATTAGCGGCATACGAGACCGGTGCCTGTAAACCCAGCTTTATTGAGCAGATACACTTCACGGCTAATACGCTAATCAATTATGAAAAAAATTGCATTATTAGGTTCGACCGGTTCAATCGGAGTTAATTCCCTCAGGGTGATTAGGGACAACCCTGAAAAATACAAAGTCATTGCACTCGCAGCCGGCAGAAATATCGAGGTCCTTTTAAAACAGATTGACGAGTTCGCCCCGGAGGTCGTCTGCGTTTCAGATGAAAGTCTGGCGTCAAGGCTAAAAGATCAGCTCCCAAGTACCCGGGACATCGAGGTCCTTTTCTGCACCGAGGGACTCATACGTCTTGCTACGCTGGATGATGTAGATACAATTATTTCAGCTATGACAGGAGCAGCCGGATTGTTGCCCACCTACGAGGCTATCAGGGCCGGCAAAGACATTGCCCTGGCCAACAAAGAAACCATGGTCATGGCCGGGCCCCTCGTCATGGCAGAGGCTCGGGAGCGCGGTGTTTCCATCCTTCCCATTGACAGCGAACACAGCGCCATTCTCCAGTCCCTGCAAGGGCATCACAGGAAAGAACTGAGGCGTGTGATACTCACTGCTTCAGGTGGCCCATTCAAGGATATGTCCACAAAGGAAATGAGCAGGGTGACTCCTGCCCAGGCCCTGAAGCACCCCAACTGGAGCATGGGGCCAAAAATAAGTGTGGATTCCGCAACCATGATGAATAAGGGCCTTGAAGCCATTGAAGCCAAATGGTTTTTTGATTTGGAAATGGATCAAATCAGCATCCTTATACACCCGCAGAGTATTATACATTCGATGGTGGAATACCTTGATGGGTCTATTATTGCTCAAATAGGCACTCCTGATATGATCATTCCCATATCCTACGCCCTTTCCTTCCCGTCTCACCTGGCAAACACTCTCTCCCCTCTTGAGCTCGATGAGATCGGGATACTCAGCTTCGAGAAACCGGACCTAAAAAAATTCAGATGTCTCGACCTGGCCATGAAGGCGGCGGAAATCGGCAAAAGTATGCCGGCCGTATTGAACGCGGCCAACGAAATAGCAGTTAGTGCTTTTCTCGAAGGTAAAACCGGGTTTCTGGAGATCCCGAATCTTATAGAAAAGACAATGGGGATTCATGAACCGTATCCTATTGACAATATAGAAGCGGTCCTGGAGGCTGACACATGGGCACGAGAAACAGCCCAACAGCTCTTGGCCGATTAGGAACGTGGACGAAACAACTTCCGTAAGTAGGCGCTCGGATTTAGGGTGGATTTGTTCGATCCGAAAGCTCAAAACCACAGTAATAGCAAGACTATTTCGAGGATTTTGAGATTGAGGACCGGACAAAGATGCCCTGAAGCCGGGATGCATAGTTGTGGAAGTTATTTCGTCCACGTTCCTTAAGTTGTTGATGCCGACACAGGGTTAATTGTTAGGAGCGACCATAAACCGGATTCCAGTTGCCCATAACCTCAAAGACAAATTAGGCTGAATTTATGAATTTTGTTCTCTATTACATACTTCCTTTCGTTATTGTTCTTGGTATCCTGATTTTTTTTCATGAATTGGGGCATTTCCTTGTTGCCAAGTATTTTGGGGTTAAGGTCCTAAAATTCTCATTAGGATTCGGACCCAAACTCTCCGGGAAAAAAATCGGGGAAACAGAATATCTTGTCTCCCTCATCCCTCTCGGGGGATATGTTAAGATGCTTGGCGAGAACATAGACGAGGAGGAGGAACCCTTAACCCCTGAAGAAGAAAGAAGATCTTTTAACAAACAGCATGTGCTCAAACGCATTGCTATTGTAATGGCCGGGCCGATCTTCAATATGTTGCTCGCACTATTGATCTTTTGCGGCTTTTATATCGCATGCGGCACTCAGGTTATGATACCCGAAATTGGACATGTCAGCCAAGACTCACCGGCCTCCAGGGCAGGTCTTATGAAAGGCGACATAATATTCTCTATTGAAGGGAAACCCATAGAAACCTGGACTGAGACAAGAGAAGCCCTTGAGCATCGTGCAGGAGATCCGGTTGAAATCGCAGTCAAAAGGGATGAGAGATCCATGATCCTAAGGGTTGTGCCTGAGACGTCTGTAGTCAAGAACATTTTTGGGGAAGAGGTCACGTCCAGCCTTATCGGCATTGTTGCTTCAGGAAAATTCAAGAAGGTCGTCCTGGGCCCCGCAGAGGCAATCAAAGAGGGTTTCAGAAAAACCTGGGAAACAATAAAACTGACCTGCCTCACTATTGTCAAACTCCTCCAGAGGGTCGTCTCTATTAAAGCTCTCGGAGGTCCTATCATGATCAGCCAGATGACCGGACAGTTGGCCCATGAAAACCTGACCTATTTATTTCCATTCATGGCCGTAATCAGTATTAATCTGGGCATTCTTAACCTGCTGCCCATACCGATTCTTGACGGTGGTCTAATTATTTTTCTCCTTATCGAACTTATTATCGGGAAACCGCTCAGCCTCAAAATGAGAGATGCGGCACAAAAAACAGGACTTTTTCTTCTTATTTTGCTGATGGCTGTGGTGATCTATAATGATATAATGAGAATTTTTGAGTAAATCAAACCCGGACGATAATTTTTCACCCGGCGACTTGAGGGGCTTTGCGCTCATGATTCTGGCAATAAACACATCTACTTTTCAATTCAGCCTGGCCTTAATGGAACGGGACGGGACCGTCCTGACCGAATTTTTGATGTCCAAAGGAAAAGGAAATTTCGGCAGACTAATGCCGGCCCTTGATTTCCTTATCCGGCAGTCGAAATCTGATATCCGTTCATTAGAAGCAATCATAGTCGCAAAGGGACCTGGCAGTTTTACCGGCCTGAGATTGGGATTTTCAACTGCAAAAGGATTATGCCATGCACTTGACATTCCTATTATCGGCATATCAAGCCTTAAGGCCATGGCCTGTCAGCTTCCGTACACACATCTCCCCGTGACATCAATTCTTGATTCCAGAAAAGGGGAACTTTTTGCCGCTCGTTTTGCCTGGAGCTCTGACCACAACTTGACAAGAGACAGTGAGGATTTATCTCTAAAGCTTGATGAATTCCCATCTCTATTTAAAGAACCTACCATTTTTATTGGGAATGATTTTGAGACTCAGACGCCTCTCTTAAGAGAGAGATTTGGACCGCAGGTCATACTGGCACATAGTTACTGCTGGAACCTGAGGGCTTCGGCTGTTGGATTCCTCGGCCTGAAGAGATTCAAGGCAAATGATTTCGACGAACCACATCTACTCGGCCCTCTTTATTTGCGGCCGCCTGACATCAACCCCAACCCATTTACTCCGCTGCCTGGTTCAGGCTGATTGGTGACTCTCCTTTTCCTGCAATAAGAATTGCCGGAATCTATGCAAGGACGTTGACAAAAAGTGCCGATAGGATATAATGGCCAAAAATCGGCACATTTTCCCTATGGGATCTGGAATTATACTTGGGGCTAAAATAGAAAAGATGTCAAATAAATTGGAAGATTCACGCATACACAACAAGTGGCCGTTAGCAAAGGAAGGTCTTCCGTTTGTATTCATAGCCTGTGCGATTACTGCCTTGTTTTCATTCACTGGTTTCTTTATTATTTCTATTTTCACCGGGATACTCAGCCTGTTCGTTATCTTTTTCTTCAGGGATCCCGACCGCAAGAATCTTACGGAACATAAAGCAGTGCTGACACCTGCTGACGGCACTATACTGGAAATTGTACACCTCAACAACAACAGGAACCCCTTAGGTAAACCAGCTATAAAGGTCAGTGTCTTTATGTCTATTTTCAATGTTCATGTGAACCGTATCCCCATCACAGGGACAATCAAGAAAATTTCTTACCGGCCGGGGAAATTTTTTTCCGCCAACCTGGATAAGGCCTCTAAATATAACGAGAGTAATGAGGTTATCCTGGAGTCCACTGATTCACAAAGAATCGTTATCATTCAAATTGCCGGACTTATTGCGAGGCGCATTGCATGCTGGATCAAAGACGGGGATCACGTGGAGGCAGGTCAGCGGTTCGGGTTGATTCGGTTTGGTTCCAGGTTGGAGGTTTATCTCCCGGGCAATAGCCGGATTACAGCCCGGGTCCGTCAAAAAGTGAGGGCCAGCGAAACTATTATAGGATATCTTCCATGAGATCAAGGCGAGACAAAGACCACAGAAAAACCAATAAAAAAAGAATTTATGTGCTCCCGAATCTGTTCACCTCGGCCAGTCTGTTCGGCGGCTTTTATGCCATAATTGCCACCATAAACGGCAGGTTTGAAACAGCAGCCATTGCTATTCTCGTTTCATGCGTTTTCGATGCCCTCGATGGCAAGATAGCGCGATTTACCCGTACTACAAGCCAATTTGGAGCCGAATACGATTCATTGTCGGACCTTGTAGCCTTCGGTGTTGCCCCCGGGTTGCTGGTCTTTCAATGGGCACTTGAACCATTTGGACGCCTGGGCTGGTTGGCGTCCTTTATGTATGTAATATGTGCCGCACTGCGCCTTGCTCGATTTAATGTACAACAAGACAGCTTGGATGCCAATTATTTCAAAGGACTGCCCGTGCCCGGGGCTGCAAGCTTTATTGCTTCTTTGATTCTCTTCATAAGCACCCTGAATGGAATAGACGGATCCAAACATATTTTGGCCATAATCCTGATGTACCTTTTGTCCTTCCTGATGGTAAGCTCATTAGATTACCTGAGTTTTAAAAAGTTTAATCTGAGAAAGCAAAATCTCAATGTCCTCGTAAGCTTTATCTTAATACTTATGGTGATCGCATATAAACCAAAGTCTATGCTTTTTTTTGTGCTTGTAAGTTACATTCTTTCCGGTCCTGTGATTACAATGTATCGATTTCACAAAAAACGATCCATGGCCAACAGGCCCTTTGAAGATATCCCCTCTACCAAGGAAGAGTAACAGCGCGCCGGGTAACGCGACATGAGGATCACAGGTGGGCAATTGAGAGGCAGGGTTCTGTTATCACCGAGGGGGATGAGCATTCGGCCCACTTCTGATCGGGTAAGGGAAGCTATTTTCAATATCATTGGTCAGGACTTATCCGGAAGAAGAGTACTTGATCTTTTTGCAGGCACAGGTAGTATGGGATTGGAGGCCCTGAGCAGAGGCGCGGCATGTGCCCTTTTTATCGACAGTTCAGCGCAATCCGTAAACCTCACAGGAAAGAACCTTGCTCTATTTGGACACCAGGATTCCGGGGCCATCTTAAGGAGGGATTTAAGAAAAGGTATTCCCCGGGATCATCCCTTGCTGAAGCAGGCCTATGATTTGGCGTTTCTGGATCCGCCTTACGGGAAGAGTTTCATATCTTTCTTGCTCGAGAACATGTCAACCAACGGCATCCTTTCGACCCGGTCATCAGTGATTGCCGAGTCAGGCAAGACTGAAAACCTGCCGCCTTTTAGTGGGAATTTCGAAATGGTCGACAGCAGGTTATACGGGGACACAAAAGTCAGTTTATATAATTATCGAGCTGAAGTTCGAAACAGGTAAAGGACGAAGGGTGAAAGGGTTAACTTTTATCCTTTGCGCGATGGAAAAAAACTTTAACTTTTCTCACGTTTTTAAAAGAATAAGGGTGACTACTCACGTTGTCAGGCTTAAGTCCCGATTTGAATCGGGACTTCAAAATGCTCCGTATTTTCGCTTTTTCCTATCAGTCTTCAGCCTATCCACCTGAATAGTTACGAATAAGGTTACACAATGAGTGAAAAAATAGCTATATATCCGGGATTCTTTGACCCCATAACCAACGGTCATCTGAGCATTATTAACCGGTCCTTGAAAATCTTTGACAAATTGATTATCGCGCTCCTGAACAACCCAAAGAAGACCCCGCTTTTTACCCTTGATGAAAGGATTGCCATGATAAAGAAGGTCCTCAAGAGAAAAGCGAATATTGAGGTGGACACATTTGACGGCTTATTGGTAGACTATGCTGTCAAGAAAAACTCAAATGTGGTTATCAGGGGTCTTCGTGCCATGTCTGACTTCGAATACGAATTCCAGATGTCTCTCATGAACCGGAAACTAAACCACGAGATCCAATCGGTTTTTCTGATGACTGATTACAAATGGTTCTATACCAGTTCCACTATCATAAAAGAGGCAGCAAGTTTTGGGGGTGACGTAAGCGGGCTTGTCCCTCGAATCGTCAACCAGGAACTCAAAGATAAATACGGTCAATCAAAAAATGCTTGACACCTCTTTTGGCATAAGCCATATTCCCTATTCAAGAAATTGAAAACAGTAAGGTTATTTGTCTGACACAATGTCAGCATAAGGAGGATTGAGAGTGGCCTTGACAAAAGAAAACCTAATCACCAGGGTGTATGATCAGATCGGACTCAGCAAAAGCCAGTCCCGTGATGTCATTGAAAGTCTTCTCGAGATTATTAAGCAGTCTCTCGAAAACGGCGAAGACATCCTGGTCAGCGGTTTTGGTAAATTCGCTGTGAAAGAAAAATCGGCAAGGAGAGGAAGAAACCCGCAGACCACCGAAGAGCTTCGATTGAGAGAAAGGAAAGTCGTTGTCTTCAAGACCTCCGGCGTTCTTCGAAACAGGCTGAATTAAACACCGTGAAGTTGCAGAGATGAACGCCTCTGTTGAACCCATACCCTCTCTAAACTCTTTTCGATTTCATAGATGTTGGCCGAAGCTCTTGTCTTTCGGCCCTCGTTACGTATGTGTTTTCAGTGATTTTGCAATCACAGACTTCCACATCCGGACAATTGAAGACCATTTTCGAGTACGAGTAATTGAGAAGGCCTGGGCGCAGAAAAATACCAGGCCATTTTTCGATTTTACTTGACATGGGAATGGTTTTTCTTTAAATTTCTGGAAATTGTGGTAAAAGCGTAATTCAACTTATTGAGAAGATTAAATCATTTTCCTCAGAAAGGTTAACTTATGAGACTCAAAGACAAAAGCACCTTGGTTACAGGAAGCAGCCGGGGCGTTGGCAGGGCTATCGCCATCGGTTTTGCAAAGGAAGGGGCCAACGTACTTGTCAACTACACCTCCAATGAAAAAGCAGCCAATGAGGTGGTTGACATCATACAATCAATGGGCAGGAAGGCCATTGCCGTCAAGGCGGACGTTGCACAAAAATCAGACGCTTATATGCTTGTTGACGCCACTGTTGAGGCATTTGGAAGCATTGACGTCCTGGTGAACAACGCAGGTTTTACCCGTCCTGCCCTTATGCTCAAGATGAGCGAGGATCAATGGGACCAGGTGGTCGATATCCACCTGAAAGGCGCATTTCTGTGCTCCCAGGCCGCAGCGCTTCACATGAAGGAACAAAAGAGCGGAAAGATCATAAATGTGACATCCGTTGCCGGACTCGTGGGAACAGTCGGTCAGATCAACTACAGTGCGGCAAAAGGCGGGATTCTCAGCATGACGAAATCGATTGCACGGGAACTTGCCCGCTATAATATCTGCGCCAATGTAATATCCCTCGGTATTGTTGCAACGGATATGACCGAAAAAATAAGGACAGACGATAAACTCAAAGAGATCTATATGAACCGGATCCTTTTAAAGCGTTTTGCCGAACCGGACGATATCGCACCAGCCTTTTCGTTCCTGGGATCGGATGAAAGCAGTTACATCACCGGCCAGCTCTTGTGTGTTGATGGTGGCTACGGGATGACCTAAAAGACAGTTGAGTTGTCAAAAGGTTGAGAGGTTGAACTAACCCCTCAACCAACCACTCGGCCACTTAACTACTTAACCACTCAACGAAATTCAAGGAGGGATAAAAATGGCAGTACCGGATAAGATTCAGACCTGGCAGATGGTTCAACCTACCTCAATGGATAAGGAAACCAAGGAAATAACACCAGGCAAATTGGAAAAGACGGAAATACCCGTACCTGAACTGGCGCCCGGCGAGGTCCTGGTTGAAGTTGCGGGTTGTGGTGTATGTCACACAGACCTTGGGTATTTTTATGATATGGTCCCCACCGTATCAAAACCTCCTCTGGCATTGGGTCATGAAATTTCAGGAACAGTCGTGGCCGGAGACGAAAAATGGATAGGCAAAGAGGTGATTATACCCGCGGTGATGCCCTGCCGCCAGTGCATTCTCTGCAAGACCGGACGTGGTAACAGGTGTCTTGCCCAGAAGATGCCGGGCAACAGTATTGGTATGTATGGCGGTTTCTCAAGCCATATACCTGTGCCGAGCATTGATCTGTGTGAAATCAAAGACAAGGGGAATATTCCTCTTTCTCACTTTGCAGTTATTGCCGACGCTGCAACCACCCCGTACCAGGCAGCCAAAAGGGCGGATTTACAGCCTGGAGATAATGTAGTAGTAGTCGGAATCACAGGCGGCGTTGGACAGTATGAAGGACAGATTACCAAGGCCCTTGGCGCAAAGACGGTAATCGGAATAGCGCGGAACCAGGAAAAGCTGGACAGGGCCCTTCAGTTTGGGGCCGATTTTGTCATTAACTCCACCGGAAAAGATGCAAGGGCTGTGTCTAAGGAATTCAGGGGCATCTGTAAAGAACAGGGACTTCCCAACACAGGATGGAAGATCTTTGAGGTGACAGGCGTAAAGCCCGGCCAGGAAATCGCACTTACCCTGCTCGGTTTTACCGGAAAACTGATCGTTGTGGGATTCGGCATGGGAAAGACGGAATACGCGATCGGCCGTCTCATGGCATTTGACGCCGAGCTTATAGGAACATGGGGATGCCTGCCTGAATACTATCCCATTGTCCTGGATATGGTTTTAAATGGTAAGGTCAACATGGAAGAGTTTGTGGAGACCCGGCCGATGAGCACTATTGCTGAAACATTTGCCGAGGCCCATAAGGTCCCGCCCATGAAGAGGATCGTGCTGGAACCTGATTTTTAGTCTTTTGTTGGAAAAGTCGGGATTAACAATAAATTATATTAAAAAAAGGAGATAGCTATGGGAATTGAATGGGTACCAAGAGCACCAAAAGATGCTAAGTGGAATCATCAGATGTATGATGAAAGAAATATAGGTGGCGATGCACCACCTAGAACCACATACGAGAAGAAACCTCTATTGGACCAGGATGGGAAGGAGGTAGATGGTCTTTATGTTGCGTGGATTACTCTCGACAATGAAAAACAATATAATTCTTATACTCTTGAAATGCTGCATGGGACTGCTGCTTGCTTTGACAAGGCCTCCCACGATCCGGAAGTGGTATGCACCGTCCTGACGGGAGCAGGTTCAAGGGCATTTTGTACTGGTGGAAACGTGCCTGAATATTCAGAATATTATGTTATGAGACCAGCGGATTGCCAGGAATATATGTCAGTGTACTGGCGTGCATTTGATGCCGTATGGACTTCACCTAAGCCTTTAATACGATGTGCCAATGGAATGAGCATAGGGGGAGGTGAAGAGATCGGAGGTGTATGTGATCTTACCATTGCCTCTGATTGCGCTAACTTCGGCCAGGTAGGACCATTACATGGTTCAACGGCCATGGGCGGGGCGTGCCAATTTAAACCCGTTGATATGACCCTGCAGGATGCCTTCTGGAATGCAATTTCATGCGAGCAGTGGAGTGCTTATAAGATGTTTCGTAAGAATTATCTCTACAAGCTTGTTCCCATATTAAAAGATGGTGACAAATTTATCAAAAATCCAGAGGTTATCACTGATAAGTGGGTAGAAGATGGTGAAATAGTATATGGTGAGTTCAAACCACCTACGGAAAGGAAAGAAGCAAAGGCATATGCCAAGACACTGACACGTGATCGTTCCATGCTTGATAAGGCATGTATGGATATTGCATGGACTTTTGCCAAGCTGATGCCTCAGCAGGTCGCCATGTCCTTTCAGATGATCAGGGCTTGGAAGAAAACCTCCTGGGAAAGAACCAAGGCTGAATCTATCATGTGGTGGGCAGCAAATGCCCAGGCCTTTGGCGAACTCGATATGGGTATGAGCGCTTTTAACACCAAGAATATTACTGGCTCAACCGATGTAGATGTCATCAAGTTGCGTCAGATGATTGCCAAGGGTCATCCCTATGATCAAGAAATGTTTGAGGCCGTTATGCCCAAACCAAATAAGTAACGTTAACCAGTAGTAACAAAAAAATCCAGAGGTTAAGAGAACCTCTGGATTTTTTTTTGAAGGAGATAATATAATGAGTTACGAGCATATTGAGGTTGAATTTAAGGATGGACTGGGCACAATCACCTTGAACAGGCCTCCTGTAAATGTCTTGAACATTGCTATGATGAAAGAGATAAATGAAGTGTTAACAACATGGCAGGGCAAAAAGGATCTGAAGATAGTG
Organism: Thermodesulfobacteriota bacterium; assembly: GCA_034660135.1. Taxonomy (GTDB): domain Bacteria; phylum Desulfobacterota; class DSM-4660; order Desulfatiglandales; family Desulfatiglandaceae; genus JAYEIR01. The sequence goes on along the minus strand of JAYEIR010000279.1, from coordinate 12,006 downwards.
CTGTTTGATGCCAAGGGAAAGTGTTTTTCAGCGGGCGTGGATGTGGGAGAACATATGGGGGGCATGGCCCCTGAGATGATTGAGGTCTTTCACGGCATGTTTCGTCTTATGGACAAGCTGGGTATTCCGACGGTTGCTTCTGTTTACAGCTCATGCTTAGGCGGCGGGTGTGAGCTTGCTGTTTTCTGTGACTTTGTTGTTGCATCTGAGGGCGCCAAATTCGGTCAGCCGGAGATCCAGGTAGGCGTATTTCCTCCCATTGCGGCCCAGATTATGCCGCGCATTATCGGACGTAAGGCTGCTATGGAATTGATCCTCGGGGGCAAAATCATATCTGCCAAAGAGGCCCTGCAAATGGGTCTTGTCAACAAGGTCGTGGCAGAGGGAGAATTGGAATCAGCTACAACTGAATTCATCAAACCTTACCTTAAGTTGAGTGCAGAGATCTTAAGGCAAACGAAAAATGCGGTCATGGCCGGCCTGAGGGACGACTTTGAACCTTCTTTGCAGATCATTGAGGATATATATCTAAATAAAATGATGCCGACAGCCGATGCACAGGAAGGCCTGAATGCATTCCTGGAAAAGAGAAAACCAGTATGGAAAAATGAATAATCTTGTGTGAACGCTGAAGATCCCCGATATGAAGCATTATCGGGGATCTTTCCTCCATAGCTATACAGCTTTCCGATTCCTGACAGATCAAGGCATCGAAAGGCCGGAAAGACAAGATCAACATCCGCCTCAGGTGTTTCTCTGCAATACCCATTTTTGGTCTTGACAAATATTTGCAGCTTTATTATAGCTACACCTGTCAGGGGGGCACAGGGCCTCTTTTTGCGTTAACTCTTTGTATTTATTAAGCTTTTCAGGAAAGGATCTATGTATGACGCCTTATGAAATATTGGACATGCTGAGAGGAACCCTATCGACAACGGGTATATATAACTTTCAGTGGAACATTGTTATTATGTGGGCCATTGGCAGCCTGTTCATGTGGCTGGCCATTTCAAAAAAGTATGAGCCTCTTCTGTTGCTTCCCATTGGATTCGGAATCTTTATAGTCAATTTTCCGCTTGTTCCGCTTATGGGGGTCACCCATGGGCATGATCAGCTCCTAAGGGTGTTTTATCACTATGGGCTGGAATGGGAGGTCATCCCGTGCGTCATTTTCCTTGGGTTGGGTGCCATGACCGATTTCGGCCCGCTCATTGCAAACCCCAAGACCCTTCTCATAGGTGCGGGAGCACAGCTTGGCGTCTTTGTCACCTTTACCGGCACGGTGCTGGTGGGTTTCACGCTCAAGGAGGCAGCCTCTGTAAGCATTATAGGAGGCGCAGACGGCCCCACAACGATCTATCTGACCCAGCACCTGGCCCCACAGCTACTCGGCCCTAACGCGCTCGCAGCGTATTCGTATATGGCAATGGTGCCTCTTATCCAGCCTCCTATTATGAGGCTCATGACAAAGAAAAACGAAAGAACAATTCGCATGAAGCAACTGAGGCCTGTTTCAAAACAGGAGAAGATGCTATTCCCCCTGGTAGGGGCAGCTATCATCGCGCTCCTCGTTCCATCCGTCATTCCTTTGGTTGGTATGTTCATGTTCGGCAACCTGATGAAGGAAAGCGGCGTTGTGGGCAGGTTGACCGAAACAGCCCAGGGATCGCTCATGAACATCGTCACCATATTCCTGGGACTTTCCGTAGGTGCAACCATGCATGCTGACAAATTCCTGAGCTGGAAACCGCTTTTCATCTTCAGCCTGGGTATTGTTGATTTTATGGTATGTACAACCGGCGGCCTTCTCACTGTCAGGATCATGAATTGGTTCCTCAAGGAAAAGCTCAACCCGCTGATAGGCGCAGCAGGCGTGTCGGCAGTACCGATGGCCGTCAGGGTTGCCCAGGTTGAAGGCATGAAATACGATAAAACCAACCATCTGATGATGCATGCGATGGGACCTAACCTTGCGGGTCTTATTGGTTCTGCAGCGGCAGCCGGCATGTTCATAGCCATGTTCGACTAAAAAGCAGCTTTTGGCAGTGAATATTTATTAACGTGTTCCAGGACGACAAATCTTTTCAAAATAAGGATTGAAAAATGAAAAAATACGTAGCTCTGATTTTTGTTTTGCTTCTGGTTTTCCCGGCCTACGCGGGTTCCGACGATTTCATTGGGGCGCCGGTCATCGTGGGCGTAGAAACAATTGTGAAAACCGACGGAAGATTTGAATACAAGACCAACAAATCTCATGACGAGGTCTTGAGCTTTTATAAGGATGCACTAAAGGGAGAGGAGCATATCAAGTTCCGCGATTGGGCAAAATCAACCTATATCGAAGATGATGCTGCCCGTGAATGGCATTCTATTACCATCTCAAAAGGAGATAAAGGTGTCACCGTGGTCATTGTGAAGGACAACTGGTCGTGGATTATTTCGACCCTTATTCTGCGGTATATAGCCGTGTTTTGTGTTCTTCTACTGCTATATCTCGGTATGTCTATTTCCGGAAAGATCATTTCCGGTTCTATCAACCGGGCGGCGGCAAAAAAAGCGACAGGCTGATCCACAACAAATTCAACGAAAAAAGCCGCTCCCTTTCGAGAGCGGCTTTTTTGTGTCTTGTGTCCAGAATTTATACATCTGAAGAGATCTCTTTCTATCAAAACTCCCTGTACCACAGGGGGATATCACTAAAGCGACAGCAGGACAGCGTCCGCCTCCACAGTGTCGCCCTTCTTGCATTTGACCTCTTTTACTGTACCGGATGCAGTAGCAGCAATGGGAAGTTCCATTTTCATGGCCTCAACTATGATGACCTCATCACCTTCATTGACCGTATCTCCAACATTCACCTTAACCTCAAGAATCTTTCCCCCCATGGGAGCAGTAATGTCACTCACTGTCAATACCTCCTCATAATTAGATTTTGTTGACCGGACTCACTACATCGACCAATTTTTAAGGGCAATTCAGCCCTTTGAATTCGTCAGGTAGTTCCCACCAAACTCACATTTTATCCCTACATACAAACGATTTCCAAAGAAAACGTAATATAACATTTATACAAGGGTATTTGTCAAGCATAATATCCAGAAACACTACTTAAATCCTTGACACATCCGCGACAATCATTAATCATAGCCCATACCTGAATCAAGACCTGCGAGAGTGGCGGAACTGGTAGACGCGCTGGACTTAGGATCCAGTGGGATTTCCTGTAGGGGTTCGACTCCCCTCTCTCGCACCAGACGTTTTCAGGTTGAAATCGGAAAAAGTGTTGTTATATTCTGGATGCCCTATAACTATTTATTGGGTCTATCGGGAAAGTTCCCTGTTTACCTTACTTGACCGAAGGATCTTATTGACGAAAGTTTCTTTTTGGCTATGACTTGAACGAGGAAAATCATGAAGACAAGAGTGGAAGACATTAGTTCGGTAAAGAAGAAATTGTTGATTCAGATTGACTCCGAGGAGGTTAACAAGAAATTTGAGGCAGCATACAAGGAACTCCGGAAAACTGCCAAGGTACCGGGATTCAGACCAAAAAAGGCACCCAGAAATATCCTTGAAAGACATTTTGGGAGCCAGGTTACAGAGGACGTGATGAAAGATATCATCACGGATACTTTCCCTCAGGCCCTAAACGAAGTTGGAATTGCACCGTTAGGATTACCTGTTTTCGAAAAGGAAACCCTGAAGCAAGGGCAGGATTTCAGCTATTCAGTTGTGACCGAGGTCCGCCCGCAATTCGAACTGAAAAATTATCTCGGACTTGAAGTAGAAAAAGAGAGGTGTTCAGTTGAAGAGGGCGATGTCCTGAATCAGCTTGAACAGATACGGGAAACCCACGGGGAGTTAATCTCCATTGACGAGGAAAGGCCAATACAAAAAGATGATTACGTTGTTCTTGATTATGAGGGATTTGAAAACAGCCAACCTCTGGACGGTATCAAGTCATCAAATTTTCTCGTGAAGGTAGGAAGCAATAATTTCCACTCTAAGTTCGAGGAATCTCTAATCGGCCTCAAAAAAAATGCGGACGCGGAAATCAATGTAGATTTTGAAGACAGCTATTATCACACAAAGCTTGCCGGAAAGAATATAAACTTTCAAGTTAAGGTGATGGATATTAAGGAGATGCATCTCCCTGACCTGAATGATGAGTTTGCCCAAACCCTCGGTGATGAAATCAAAACCCTCGAGGAATTGAAGAACAAGGTTCGGGAAACCTTTACGGCCCGGGAGGAAAAAAGAATCGACTCGGAACTGAAGCAAAGGTTGCTTGAAAAAGTTTCTGACGGTATCGACTTTGAGCTTCCCCAGGTCCTTGTTGAATCCGAGCTCGACCAGGCAGTCGAAAAGGTCAAACAGAACCTTGTGAGAGGTGGTTCAACCCTTGATAACGCGGGCCTTTCAGAAGAAAAGCTCAGGAATGATTTGAGACCTGGTTCGGAAAATCGGGTTAAACATATGCTCATTTTAAGTGAAATAACCAAAGTTCACGAAATCACGATAAATGACAAAGATCTGGAACAAGAGTTTGCAGAATTATCCTCAGCAATGGGACAACCCATTGAAACAGTTCGGAAATACTACAATTCTAAAAACGTTATGGACTTTATGGAGGAAAGACTGTTAGAGGAAAAAACATTGAACTACCTTGTTGAACATGCTAACATAATTGAAGTGGAGAAAGGCGTCCTGGTCAAAGATAACAGTGCTGAAAAGGAGGACAAGTAAGCCCCATGCTGATACCAATGGTCATTGAACAGTCAAGCCGTGGTGAACGAGCATATGATATATACTCCCGGCTTTTGAAAGACAGAATAATCTTTATGGGAGAGCAGGTCCTTGATAATATGGCCAACACTGTCATCGCACAGATGCTCTTCTTAGAGTCAGAGGATCCGGACAAGGACATCAACGTTTATATCAATTCCCCTGGTGGTGTAGTTTCAGCCGGGTTGGCTATTTATGATACCATGCAGTACATTAAACCGGATATCGTTACCATCTGCATGGGGCAAACCGCGAGCATGGCAGCCTTGCTCCTCGCAGCCGGGACAAAAGGAAAGAGATATGCCCTTCCCCACTCCAGGATCCTGATACACCAGCCACTCGGAGGAACACAGGGTCAGGCCACGGATATAGATATTCACGCCAGAGAAATCTTGAGAACCAGGGACAGACTTAATGGTATTCTGGCGGAACATACGGGCCAGCCTATCGAGAGGGTCAGGGAAGACACCGAACGGGACTATTTTATGAGCAGCGAGGAAGCAAAGCAATACGGGATTATTGATAGAGTAATCACGACAAGACAAATGCAAGATGAAGCAGGACAAAAAAAATAGGGAGAACCATGACCGGCAAGAATAGCTCTAATGATGATCTCCTGTGCTCTTTCTGCGGAAAAAGTCAGGACGAGGTAAAGAAACTTATTGCAGGCCCGTCAGTATATATCTGCGATGAATGTATCCAACTGTGTAATGAGATTGTAGCTGAGGAGAATATACTGGAGACTGCCGCAGAAAACAGGGGTCAATTATTTAAACCCTCTGAAATAAAAGGTCTTCTTGACCAGTATGTGATTGAACAGGACAGGGCAAAAAAAGTCCTTTCCGTGGCTGTGCACAACCACTACAAACGGATCGGCACCAAGGTTGACATGGAAGGTGTTGAAATCGAGAAAAGCAATATTCTGCTGATTGGGCCCACAGGGTCAGGAAAAACACTCCTGGCGCAGACCATGGCCAAGGTCCTGAATGTCCCGTTTACCATAGCTGATGCCACCACCCTGACAGAGGCCGGCTACGTAGGCGAAGATGTTGAAAACATCATCCTCAATTTAGTTCAGATTTCCGATTATGACATAGAGGGTGCATGCAAAGGCATCATATACATTGACGAGATCGACAAAATTGCGAGGAAATCGGATAGTCCATCAATTACCCGTGATGTGTCAGGCGAAGGGGTACAGCAGGCCCTCTTAAAAATAATTGAGGGGACCATGGCCAGCATTCCGCCCAAAGGAGGCAGAAAGCATCCCCAGCAGGATTTTATTAAGGTGGATACGAGCAATATCCTTTTTGTCTGCGGTGGCACTTTTAACGGCTTGGACAAGATAATAAGGAATCGACTCGGAAGCAAATTGATGGGTTTTGAGGCTGATATCAAAGGCAAGAAAGAGATGGATACTAACAAGACTATGCCACTTGTTCAGCCTGAAGATCTGATCAAGTTCGGCCTCATACCGGAGTTTGTCGGGAGAATACCCATAATAGCAACATTAGATGAATTGAGTACTGACGCACTTATCAGGATCCTGACCGAGCCTAAAAATGCCCTTGCCAAACAGTACAAGAAACTGTTTGAACTGGAAGACGTTGAACTCAAGTTCACCGATGAGCTTCTTTCCGCCGTTGCCGGAGATGCCGTAGAACGTAAGTCCGGAGCTCGCGGCCTGAGGGCGGTACTCGAATCTATGATGCTGGACATTATGTATGACATTCCATCCACGTCAGGAATTCGTGAATGTGTAATCGGCGAAGAGGTCCTGACAAAAGGAAAACCTCCAATATTAATCTATGAAAACCAGGTGACATATGGATAAAACAATGTTCAGTTTAACCCCAAAAGATACCGAATATCATTTAGAACACGAAACAGCTTATTACCCTCTTCTTCCATTGAGGGATGTAGTAGTCTTTCCCAACGTAGTTGTTCCTCTCTTTGTGGGGCGGGAAAACTCCATCAGGGCCCTTGAACATGCAATGTCCCATCATAAAAAGATCTTCCTCGCAGCACAAAAGGATGCAAAAGTTGATGACCCATCTCCCGAGGATATGTATGTTTTCGGTACTCTCAGCACCGTCCTTCAGCTATTGAAACTGCCTGACGGCACTGTCAAGGCACTGATCGAAGGCAAGGAAAGAGGCAAGATAAATCAATTTGTAAGCCGACATGAATTCTTCATGGTTGAGGTAACAAAGGTCCAGAGCCGGCACGAAAGCAACGTTGAAACCAAGGCCCTGGTCCGTGCCATCAATTCAAAGTTTGTTCAATATTCCAAACTCAATACCAGAATCGGACCGGAAATCGCTTCTGCTGTCACCTCTATTGAGGACCCAGCCCGTCTTTCAGATACCATAGCCGGTCATCTCGCTTTGACAGTCCAAGATAAACAGATACTCCTTGAAACTGAAAATCTGAACGAACGGCTGGAAAAACTCCTGGAAAACCTTGGCAATGAGATCGAGATATTCCAGGTTGAGCATCGCCTCAGGACGCGGGTCAAAAAGCAGATGGAAAAGACCCAAAAGGATTACTATCTCAACGAACAGATGCGCGCTATTCAAAAAGAGATGGGAACCCAGGATGATTTCAAGACAGAACTCAATGAACTGGAAAAAAGAATCAAACGTAAGAGATTGCCAAAGGAAGCTAACGCCCGAGTCAGGCTGGAATTCAAAAAGCTCAAGATGATGGCTCCCATGTCGGCAGAGGGTACTGTGGTACGTAACTACATTGATTGGATCCTCGATCTACCGTGGCTGGAAAAAACCAAAGAGAAATTGGACATTCAGAATGCGGAAGCCATACTTGAGGAAGACCATTACGGCCTTGACAAACCCAAAGAAAGGATCATTGAGTATTTGGCCGTGCAGCATCTGACCAAGAAAATAAGAGGTCCTATCCTCTGTCTTGTGGGCCCCCCAGGAGTCGGTAAAACATCACTGTCCAAGTCCGTGGCCAGGGCCACCGGTCGTAATTTTGTTCGTCTTTCCCTTGGTGGCGTCAGGGATGAAGCCGAAATTAGAGGGCATAGAAGGACCTATATCGGTGCCCTGCCGGGGAAGATTATCCAGTTCTTGAAAAGGGCAAAATCAAATAATCCGGTTTTCTGCTTAGACGAAGTGGACAAAATGAGCACTGACTTTCGTGGCGATCCCTCTGCAGCACTGCTGGAAGTCCTTGACCCGGAGCAGAACTTCGCCTTTAATGATCACTATCTGGACTTAGACTTTGACTTTTCTAACATACTTTTTATTACAACTGCGAATAATCTGCATAGCATTCCTTTACCCCTGCAGGACAGGATGGAAATTATCAGGCTGCCCGGTTACACAGAACTGGAAAAACTGAATATAGCAAAACAGTTCCTTATAAAGAAACAGATTGAACAAAACGGGTTGACCAACGAAGACATTTCTTTCACTGACAAGGCCATCCTTGTCATCATCAGAAAACATACCAGGGAAGCCGGGGTAAGGAATTTAGAGCGCGAGATTTCCTCTATATGCCGAAAGGTGGCAAGGAAAATAGTTAGAGAGGGCAATAACACCAAAGTGACCATAATGGCACATTCTATTCACAAATATCTCGGGGTTGACAAGTACCGTTACGGACGGACAGAAAAAAAAGATACTATTGGTGTGGCCACAGGGCTTGCCTGGACAGACGTGGGAGGAGAAATCCTTCATACAGAAGCCACAATAATGCCGGGCAAAGGGAACCTGGCCCTCACAGGACAACTCGGAGAAGTAATGCAAGAGTCGGCCCAGGCCGCTTTGAGCTACGTCCGTTCAAGGGCAAGACAATTGATGCTCCCTGACAATTTTTACGAAAAGACGGATATCCACATCCATGTGCCCGAAGGTGCTATTCCCAAGGACGGACCTTCTGCCGGCATCACACTTGCCACAGCAATAGTCTCCGCACTTACAAGAAGCCCTGTCAATCGAGATATAGCCATGACCGGTGAAATAACATTAAGAGGAACTATCCTTCCCATTGGAGGGCTCAAAGAAAAGATCCTTGCTGCTCACCGTAGTGGTATAACAAAAGTTCTCATACCCTCTGAAAACAAAAAGGACATTGAAGAAATACCCAAAAGAATCCTCAAAAAAGTTAATCTGGTACCTGTGGAGCATATGGACCAAGTATTGGAAAAAGCTCTGGTTTTAGAGAAGGGAAAGAAACTGTTTACATCCAAAGAGCGATATGAACCATTTGTCCTTACAGACTTTGTCCAAGAAGAAATACCAAGTGCACCCGGTGCAACAGCCCACTAAACTGTCCAAATTGTCTTGACAAAGCACAATAAAGGGATTAAGTAGATCTATTCACAATGGGCGGGCGGGTAGCTCAGTTGGGAGAGCATCGGCCTTACAAGCCGAGGGTCACAGGTTCAAGCCCTGTTCCGCCTACCAGGGGGACGTAGTTCAGTTCTGGTTAGAACGCCGGCCTGTCACGCCGGAGGTCGCGAGTTCGAGTCTCGTCGTCCCCGCCAGAAAATTCAAAGGGTTGCGGCATATCACCGCAACCCTTTTTTCTTGTCCCACTCGGTGAATGGGAGAAAAACCCCTTCGCCCTTTTCCTGTTTCAACCTCTCTGTTCGATTAAATATTGACAATGGAACAGGATTTTCACTATGATTATTTTTTAGGTTCAAATAAGTGCCGGAGTGGTGAAATTGGTAGACGCGCTGGACTCAAAATCCAGTGGACCTTGCGTCCGTGTCGGTTCGATTCCGACCTCCGGCACCAATCAACCTCGTATCCTCAATTACAGAGAGATTGGTCAGAGTGGACAGTCTGTAGATGTGCAGAAAGAAATGAGGCTCCTCCGGTGCCCAGTGCCCCTTGAATTCAGGTGATATGAACTTGCTTTTTCAGGGAAGAGCTATACCGAAATGCCACGACCCTGCCCGTCTGATAGAGTCCGACCTTATCAGGATCGGCTCTATTCTTTAAGGTTCGGCGGCACTGGTTGAACAAAATGCCTTCTCTTTCCAAAAGACATAACCACTCCCCAGAAGAGCGATGGCAATGCCAACATCCACTATGCCCACACCCACCAAGAACGGGTAATTGTTGTACGCCAGACTGGATGATATTGTCCCCACCAGGATCATAACCCCTAACAGCGCCAAAAACCCCGGCCTGAAAAACTGCCAGACCTTTGGCCGACCCAAGGCGGTTATCCTGTATAGATTCCTTTGGCAACTCTTGCTGAAAAGAAACTTGGCTTTCAATCCCCCAAGGAACAGTCCGGCAACAGCAGCCAGCCAAGGCCAGCCCTCGCCTGGTCTCAGCGCTTCTGCTTCGACCAGTAAGCTGCCTCCCTTTAGCAGCAGTACCATGCCCCCAACATGCCAGACCAGCGCTGCTATGATCTTGAGACTGCGGGTGGAAACATCTAACATTGGCCGGTTCACCTATCTATGTGGGACAAGATTCAGTAGCTCTGATGCCCTGTCTGGCCCAAATCTGGTAGCGCAACAGATGCGCCCAATTCACGAATCCTTTCAAGGCATAGCCAACCCGATAACTTGACCAATCTGCGTAAGGTCGGCTGAGAATGCCCCCAAATGACCAGCATCTCCAAAATGAATAATTCTAATCCAACAGAGTCATTTGTATTTTTTTAAATCATACTTTTCAGCTAATGTAGTTCTTTCATCACTATGAAGAGATCTTATATACCATTTCCATCCGGGACACCAGCTAATGTGCCATTTCCATAACCTGCCTAAAAACGATTTGGAATTATTATCATATTTTGCCCTAAAATTACATTTCTCACAGTTGTGCTGAGCCATTAGGAATTCTCCTTATTATTAAAGGTGTGGTGTGGGGGCTGGGGCTCTACTCAGGTTGTTAGCCTATCTACCTGAGTTACCACCACTCACATATAAGGCCTCCGCTATTTTAAAGGATCAAGCATCATGTCCCCTGACATCTAAGTCTTGGCTGTCTTGGCATACAAAAAGCCTACCCCTTTATACCATGTTGTCAAGTCGTTTTGGAACCAACGTTTACGTACAGATTGCATGAAATAGCAGGAGATAAAATCTGAAAAGGATAGTGGATAAGACCAATAGAACCAAATTGGTGCCTTCTTTGAAATGCTCTGCGTATTTGCCTTGGACACCGTCCTTTAGCAGTTCACGGAGATCGTATTCAGGACGGAGATCGTATTCAGGACGAAGATCGTTACTTTTGTCGTCTTTGGATTTCTTGTTCATATGCCTCTCGCTCTGCACGGGTAAGCCGTCGTGCATTTATGATGCGGATTCTCTCGCCACGTTCGGTATGAACCGACCATCAGGAGCCGCCGCTTAACCCAGAGCGAAGCAGCGGGTTAAGCGGTCGGCTGGATGGCTTCGTTAGGCCAATTTTCTTCAACCGTAAATGACTGGCCAAGAGCTCTAAGTTGACTAAATTCCTGCTTCCGCAATTTGCCCCGAATTTCTTCAAAGGATTTAACTACATCTTCAGCGTATAGCCTTTCTCCACAATGAAGACATACTTCTGCAGTAACCTTCATTGAAACTGTATTGCCCCCACCTCTGAGAAGTTTTTCTACGTGCTTAATTTCTAAATCGCCGCCACATACAGGACATTTTTCAAATGGCTTCATTTTTTCACCCTCACTTTCCAGTCAATCCACCGTTCAGAATCCGGCCGATAGACTGTGATTAATACTGCCCATAGGTTTTCTGGATTATAGGCCCAAACACTGTGGATTGGCTCACCTGAGAAATTTCTACCCAGAATCAAACAGCTTGGGTATGGTCTATCATTTGGATAATCCTCAATGATTTCACCTTGAATTACCGAAGAATATATTTCTTCGTATGCCACGCTCTCATCAAATGCTTCCTCATCAGCATGGTCGGTTATTCTCACCCGACTATCCCGAATAGCGTTGATTATATTTTCTATATTCATATCTTCGTTTTTTCCGGCAACTAACCCAGCGAGCATAAGCACCTGTGAAAAGCCCTGACAGTTTTGAATAAGGTGAAAAGCTAAACTTGGTACTGCTTTTAATACTTCGATAAAAGTCGCGGCTTTTCACAGTCTGTGGAAGCGGGACGCTGGTAGAATAGTAAGAAACTTAATCGATCAAACGATATCCGTTTTCATCTGCAATGGCCTTCCCCCTTTCTACCGAAAACCCCACTCCAGGAGGACTCATTTCCAGCCTCTTGGC
>JAYEIR010000278.1:2901-7674 GCA_034660135.1 Thermodesulfobacteriota bacterium | reverse complement strand
TAATTAGAATTGCGGATTAATTCCTTGACTGCCTATTTTTTTATATATATGATTTAAAGTCAACTTATATCGCGTCGCAAAAAAAGGCGAGATCACGGTAGAAATTTTATTGTATATCTACCTGATGTAGTGGTACAAGCCGGTCCATAAACATAAGAATCTATAGGCTTACAGGAAAACATTTCTTGAAATCTATAATAATGGAGTAATAACATGCCTTGGGATTGGGATAAGCTGCAGCATCAAAGGAAAAGCAGTTCAGGCACACCTCATGGAGGTCCTCCGGACGTGACTGACATTATTGACAAAATCAGGAGAGCAAAGGGAAGATTCCCCGGTGGAATTTGGCTTGTTGTGATAGCTGTCATCATCTTAATCCTCGGGTCCGGTGCCATTTTTACAGTAGGCGTCGATGAGGTTGGAATTATACAAAGATTCGGGAAATACGTGAGAACTGTTCAGCCGGGTCTCAACTTCAAATTACCGGCGGGTATCGAAAAGGCCACCAAAGTCAAGGTAAGGTACGTGTTTAAGGAGGAATTTGGGCTCCGCACCCTACAGGCCGGCGTGCGGACACGCTATGCCTCTAGTACGCAATACCTCTCGGAATCTCTGATGCTCACAGGAGATCTCAATGTGGCCGTAGTTCCATGGATTGTACAATATCGGATCAATGACCCGTTCAATTACCTTTTTAAGGTCAGGAATGTGAGATCAACGTTGAGGGCCCTGTCCGAGGCAAGTATGCGCCTTGTTGTTGGAGACAGCAGTATCAATGAGGTGATCAGCAAGAGGGAAGCGATCGCAAACCAGGCCAAAGATGTATTACAGAAGGAACTGGATAAGGCTGAGACAGGAATCAAACTTGTTGCAGTGGAAATGAAAAAGACAAATGTTCCCGAACCTGTCCAACCTTCATTCAATGAGGTCAATCAGGCCCTCCAGGAAAAAGAGAAAGTAATTTACCAGGCCAAGGAGCAATACAACAAGGTTATTCCTGCTGCCAAGGGAGATGCGGAAAAAACTGTCAGGTCAGCAGAGGGTTACGCACTTGACCGCGTGAATCGAGCCAAGGGCGATGCTGCAAGATTCATCGAGATCTACAGGGAATACATCAAGGCCCAGGATGTCACCCGCAGACGCCTGTATCTGGAGGCCATGCAGGACATCTTTCCCAAAATGGGAAACAAATACATTGTGGATGCGGACCAGAAAAATGTCCTCCCACTGCTCAATCTTGGTAAGTCTCAAGGAGGTTTAAAATGAAGGCAAAGATCCTGATTGGCATAGCAATCGTTTTCCTTATAGTTATCTATTCATCAGCTTATACAGTGGATGAAACCCAACAGGTTATTATCACACAATTCGGCAAGACAATTGGCGAATCCAAATTTGAACCAGGGCTGTATTTCAAGGTTCCCATCATACAACAGGCAAACTATTTCCCAAAGAACATACTTGAATGGGACGGCGATCCGGGACAGATTCCGACCTTAGACAAGACATTCATCTGGGTAGATACTTTTGCGCGCTGGAGAATTGTCGACCCCTTGAAATTCTTTCAGACAGTCAATAATATTACCGGTGCCATGGCCCGGCTCGATGATATCATCGACCCTGCGGTCCGTAATTTTATAACATCCTTTCCATTAATAGAGACAGTAAGAATGACCGACAGGGAAATGGATACCTTTGAAGCAGGTATAGACGACACCCAGGGAGAAAGGGACTTAGGCAAAGTCCTCACGGGCAGAGAAAAGATCGTTAAGGGAATATTATTGCAGGCCCAACCAAAGTTGAAAAAATTTGGTATAGAGGTGATTCACGTAGGCATAAAGCGGCTGAACTATGTGGAGGATGTCCGAAAGTCGGTATACGCAAGAATGATTGCGGAAAGAAAGCAGATTGCCGAGAAATTCCGGTCCGAGGGCCAGGGAGAAGCACGAAAAATCGAAGGTAACAGTGAAAAAGAATTGAAAAGAATCCGTTCCGAGGCCTATAAAAAGGCCCAGGAGATAAAAGGTAAGGCAGATGCAGAATCAACCCTCATTTACGCACAGGCCTATAATCATGATCCCGACTTCTACTCGTTCTTGAAATCACTCGATGTTTACAAGGTGACCATGAAGGAAAAGACGTCCCTTCTCCTCTCAACAGACTCGGATTTTTTGAGATATTTCAAGAAGTATTAATCGGACAACAAGTAGAGAATCCACGCATAGAGGACGTGGCCTTGATTGACCACACCCACAGCACGTGCTTTTCTAAGATAAAATAACCCCTTTTTGTCTTCACTTTTTCTTTGTGCCTCTGTGCCTTTGCCCCTTTGTGCCTACAGTTATGTCTTTATATCAACAATTCTAAGCTGGATCGACTCATAACCCTGCCAGCGATTCATCTCCGGGGTGAAGATCATATTTATGGTATTTCCTTCAAGAGGATGCCTGTCCCCCATGCCAAATCCGATGGCATCAAATGTCTTTCTCCCCTGCCTGACCCTGAGTTTGAGATGTTTTTCACCCACAACCCGGGATCCAAGCACTTCCAATGAACGGGCCAGGATTAGCGGCTCCGGATTTGCCTCACCAAACGGGGACAACGCCCTTACCTGGCGGACCATTTCAGGAGTTATATCCTCAAATGAGATTTCAGCATCCACGTCGAAACTCGGGATCAGGTCCTCATCTTTCAGTCCATATCTGTCAGATCTTGCAAGATCCTCCAGTTCTCTCCTCAGAAGCTTGATGTTGGACGCCTTCATAGTAAATCCGGCTGCGTGGGCATGTCCGCCAAACTTATCAAAGAGGTGGCCTAACTGATTCAGGGCATTATACAGATTGAAACCCTCTATGCTCCTTCCTGAGCCGACCGCAATTCCATCGTGAACATTGAACACAAGTGACGGGCGATGATATCTGTCCACAAGCCTTGACGCAACAATACCCAGGACCCCTTTATGCCAGTTACTGCCTGCGAGGACAAGAGTTCTAAAATCCCCCGTGCCTTGGGTAGTTCTCATCATGGTTTCTATCTGATTGAGGATATCCCGTTCAACTACCTGTCGCTCCCTGTTGGCCGTATCGATCTCTGATGCAAGATCCCTGGCCATTGATGAGCTTTCAACCGTAAGGATTTTAAGAGCTGTCCGGGGATCCCCCATCCTTCCGGGGGCATTCAAACGGGGCGCCAGCCTGAAGGCAAGATCATCACTTGATATTTCCGACGAGATGGCGGCAACATCCTTCATCGCCCTGATTCCCGGCCACAGGGTCCCTGTCATTATTCCCATGCCGCTTTTTACGAGTATTCGATTTTGATCTAAGAGCGGCACCCTGTCCGCTACCGTGCCCAGGGCGACCAGATCAAGATAATCCCTCAGGTCAGGTTCAGGTCTGTTTCCAAACCACCCCTTCTCACGCAGAGCAGCTCTTATGGCAACAGCAAGAAAAAAGGACACCCCAACCCCCGCAAGATCCTTGAAAGGAAAACAACAGTCTGCCTGACGGGGATTTATGACTGGGCACAGGGCCTGAAAATTATCCGGCGTCTCGTGATGATCAGTAACAACGACCCTGGTACCCGAATTCATTGCCAGGATGATCTCTTCTTTGTTGGAGATTCCGCAGTCCACGGTGATGATCAATCCTGTGCCGTCCTGTACGATTTTTTCAATTGCCTGTTTGTTGAGACCGTAACCTTCATCCAGCCGGCTCGGAATATAAAACGATACAGCCAGGCCAAGACTTGAAAAGAAATTTAACAATAGCGCTGTCCCGGTCAGCCCATCAGCGTCATAATCTCCATATATCGTGATTTTCTCCCTGTTTTCTATGGCTTTCAGGATTACCTGGAGGGCACGGTCCATGTCTTTAAAAAGCATAGGATCAGCCATATTCCCCAATCGTGGATATAGAAAAGAACGTGCGGATTCGTTATCCGAGATCCCGCGGTTTATCAGTAATTGTGCCTGTAAGGGACTCAAAGCGGTATCACTGGCGAGTCGTACAGCCTGAGGGGAAGGTGGTTTTACTTTCCAGATCCTGTCTAAGGGCACCATTAGATCCTGGGTTTTGGTTATACACTAAGGAGCTTTTCTATCTTCGTGACATCTTCTGGAATATCGACCTCAATAGAGTCAAAAGTCGTCTCACACACTTTAATCTTGAATCCGTGTTCAAGTGCCCTTAATTGTTCCAATTTCTCAGCAGATTCAAGCGTGCCTTCAGAAAGGCGGGTAAACCTGGCCAGAAAATCCATCCGGAAACCATAAAACCCGAGATGTTTGTAATATACCTTCTCTGATTCGCTTTCTCGAAAAAAAGGGATTGCATGCCGTGAAAAATATATGGCAAACCCAGCATTGTCAGTGACAACTTTTACGTGGTTAGGATTTTGAATATCCGTTTCATCAGTGATCCTGAACTTCAGGGTCGTCATTTGTATGTTTCTATCTTCAGTAAACGGCCTGACAAGTAAGGAGATGGCAGACACATGAAATAGCGGCTGGTCTCCCTGAATATTTACAACAAGATCATCATGTTCCAGACCCATATTCACGGCCGCCTCACTTATCCGGTCCGTTCCGGAATGATGAGCCTCGTCCGTCATAACAGCCTTTCCACCAAATCCATGAACACAGTCTGCTATCCGTTCGTCATCCGTGACCACATAGACTTGCGAAAGCTCGGGACATGCGAGTGCACGCTCATAAACATGCTGAATCATGGGCCTGCCTGCAATAGGTGCAAGTGGTTTTCCGGGAAATCGCGTAGA
>JAYEIR010000278.1:0-2801 GCA_034660135.1 Thermodesulfobacteriota bacterium | reverse complement strand
GTGTCTGATTCCCAGGCAGTAACCTCGCTTACCTTGATTACCTCGCTGTTCAATTCTCTGGAAAGGGCCTTAAAGAGATAACAGGCAATATTTTCCGACGACGGATTCAGGGTCCTAAACGGCTCCAGTTCATTCAGGAATCCATGGTCCAATCGGTCCAGAATCTTTTTGGTTGCATGTTTGACCACCCTGAAGTCGATCAACAATCCGTCTTTCCCCAGTTTGCTTCCTGTAACTTGCACTTCAATTTTCCAATTATGGCCGTGCAGCTTTTCGCAGTCACCATCATAATTCCTCAGACTGTGGGCTGCCGCAAACTGGGATATTACCTTTAACTTATACATTAATATTATCTCATAACAACTTAATTTCCAGTCTCTTTTTCTGCATCTTTAAATGCCTTGCCGCACTCGGTGCATCTTCCATTAATTATGATACCAGTACAGGTCCCGTCAGGGCACAGGACCCTGTTTTCAAAATCAAACCCACTGTCATCTTCCACGACACCTTCATCTCCAGTTGCCTCACTTAATAAGGCCCCGCAGTCCATACAGTAGGTTGCGCCCTCAGGCATCATCGAACCACATTCAGGGCACGGAACTCCGGGAATCTCTTTGTCACAGTGTGGACACCTCATGGATAATAACCTCCTAACCCGGATGGACCGGGATCATGGACTTGATAAACAAGTCAAGGTTTTATTCACACCGGCAGAGCCGGTGGATATTATGATTTAGATGATCGCGCAGGCTTTGTCAATAAGTGATAAGGGCTATCCGCCAAAAGCGCAAACAGGCGAATATTGCGACGCGGTCATACCTCTATTGAGGAGATGGCAGATTGTTTGGCTAACTCTTCTTAGACGTTATGGTTTGAAATGAGGTGATTTGCTGTTTTACTCTGGTGGTTTTGCATTTTGGGCACCGGATTTTCTTCTTTTCAAATTCCAAAACCCTCATAATAAGGCTAAACGGTTTATTACACTTTTCACATAAAAATTCATAAGTGGGCATCATAGACCTCCTCGTGGTGAACTTTTTGCAAAAAATCAACTCAAAATAGATCTTTCACGATGCGTACTTCAAAAAAAACCGGATAAACCGTCATATTTTCTCCTAATCCATAAACCATTCAATCATAGCAGAAATCTCATCCCAGCTCCGAACTGTTTTAAACGGATGAGGTCTCTTATTCCAGGGCTGTTCAAAAACAATAGGTGTCACAGGGGTCTGATCCAGTATATAGCAGGTCTCAAGGCGGTCTTCGACAAAATACTTGACCCCGTGTTTCAAAAGAACCGGGAGCTTTTCGTCGGCCGCACCTGTAGACTCTACGCAGATGCAATCTGTATCCGCCAGGCCCAGGTTCATCTGGATCCACTTCAGGATGGCATTTCCGTCTGGTCTGGCAGTTACAAAGAGAAGCGGCCCCACGCCCAGGAGCCTGGTCAGCACCTCTACTGCTCCATTGATCGGCTGTATGCCAATTTCAAGCGGGAAGTCCAGGATTTTTCGGACAATTTCCTGGCATATTCCCTCATCGATATTCATGGCCTTCCAGAACTCGTATTCTGTGATAGCCTCATACTCTATGGAAATGCCATAGTCGTTTTTAACTGTTTCAGCAAAAAGCCGGAATGAGTCTGCAAACACACCATCAACGTCAAAGGCCAGATCACAGGGAAGTATTTTATCTGATTTTGTTTCCAAGACTTTTCTCAATTTCTCAAAGTTTAACCTTCAAGCCTTTCTCTCTCAAATATTCTTTCACTTCCTTAATACTCAAGGTACGGTAGTGAAAGACTGATGCTGCCAGCAAGATCCGGGCCCCACCCAAGACAGCACCATCATAAAAATGCTCCACCTTCCCTGCACCGCCTGAAGCGACTACCGGCAGGTCAACAGCATCTGAGATGGCCCTTGTAAATTCAAGGTCATAGCCTTTCAGGGTGCCATCACCGTCCATACTTGTAGGAAGAATTGTCCCCGCACCAAGGTCCTGGCACTTTCTGGCCCATTCAATTGCGTCCTTTGCAACAGGTTTTGTGCCGCCTGAAACAACCAGTTCAAAGCCGGACTCCATCTCCTTATTTCTTTTTCCATCGACCGCGATAGTAATTCTGTCTTTTCCAAACTCCTTTGCGGCTTTACTTATCAGGCTGGGATCATGTACAGCAGCGCTGTTCATGGATATCTTGGCAGCACCTGCCCCAAGGACCATATCAATATCATCCAGGGAGGCAATACCCCCGCCAACCGTTAACGGGATTTCTATGACAGAGGAAACCTTTCTGACCCATTCCAGCATGGTCTTCCGGTTTTCCAGGGTAGCTGCAATATCAAGCATCGCCAGCTCGTCGGCCCCCTCTTCCTGATAAAACCTGGCATTTTCAACCGGGTCGCCCGCATCTCTCAAATCAACAAAATTAATACCTTTCACCACCCTGCCGTCCTTCATGTCGAGGCACGGCATAATCGTAATTGTTTCCATAGGTTCCCCTCTGTCACATTGTTAAAAAGTCACTTCAGTGATACCTGAAAAATGCAATTAGCGGTTAGCCGTTAGCTATTAGCCCTATAATATCAAATAGTTGTTAGACAATATAGTCGCATCAAAAAATGGAAGTTTCCATTCAGCGTAAAGTTATACAAATGCTTGTAGTCTTTAAACTAACGGCTAATTGCTAAAAGCTAATTGCAGATTTTAGGTGATAGTTGATGACTGCTCAGGTTATTAGCCTATCCACCTTCCACCTGATTTACGTTGATCTTTACTAAAAAAAATCTCATTATTCAAGGGAA
>JAYEIR010000277.1:0-7761 GCA_034660135.1 Thermodesulfobacteriota bacterium | reverse complement strand
TGTTTAGTTAAACAAGACTCTGAGACTGAGACGGAACATTAACTTTGCAAACAGGAACAGAATCACCTATGTCTCTCGGGTGAGATATTAAATAATACCTTCCCGGCACGACAATTTTAGAAACAATCTTTGGCTCATCAGGTTGAGTGCAACATTAAAGCTTAGTATTATGCTTTTCTCTACGCAAACAATTATTGCGAATAATCCACCAGGGAACATTGGCACAAGCTATAAAAATACTATCGCGTGGCGTTTTAAAGGCGTAAGCCTTTAAGTGGCTTCTTATAAATATAAATCTTAATGAAGGAGGCTATCATGGGCGGAAGAATTTTTAGCAGGGCTTTGGTTTTGATTGTGGCAATTACGATCATTGGCGCGGGCGCAGTGGTATCAGCCTGGGCGGGAAAAAAGGGTGCCCCGATTATCGTGGGCGCTCCTGTTCCCCGGGCCAGTGCATACGGCCAGAATGGTGAACGGGGAATGATTCTGGCCGCAGAAGAGATCAATGCGGCAGGCGGGGTCAACGTCGGGGGAGTCATGCGTCCTATCGATCTTGAAATAATTGATAGCCGCGATGAGGAACCCGGCGTGCCCACCAGTGAAGTCCTCTTAGCCATCGAAAAACTGATCCTTCAGAAAAAGGCGGATGTTATCACAGGTGGACCGTGCATGTCTGAATGCGGAATGGCGGCCATGGATATCTATGCAAGGTATAAGATCATAGACATTGTGAGCATTGGCTGCTACACGCCGAGCTGGGACAAAAAATTCGCCAAAAATCCTGAAAAGTATAAATATTCTTTTCGAGAAAGCGGCAGCGTAAAGTGGTACATAAAAGAGGCCCTTGACCTGCTGCAGAAGATCAAGAAGGAACATGGCTTTAATAAGATGTTTATCTCCATAGACGATAGCCTGATGTGCCGCAAGGCGGCAGGAATCGTGGAAAAGCTTGCCAAGAAAAATGGTTGGGAGATTGTGGGGATAGACAAACATCCCATCGGCACCACGGATTACTCCGTGGCCTTGGGTGAATGCAAGAAATCCGGGGCACAGATCTTGTTTATGTGGGCCTATTCGCCGGAGACGTCTATACTTCTGAAACAGTGGGCAGACATGGAAGTGCCGGCCTTACCCATAGGGTTCATAGGTGCAGCCGAGGACCCGGGATTCTGGAAGGCAACCAAAGGAAAGGGCGCTTATACCATTGTTACCCTTTCGGAGACAGGCAATGTCCCGACCAATGTCACGCCGAAAGGCATGAAGTTTTATAATGCATTTAAAACAAGGTGGGGAGTCCCTCCTCGAAGCACAGGATGCGTGAGCGCCTATGAGGCTATTTATGTATTGAAAGATGCCATTGAAAGGGCAGGAACCCTCGATAAAAATGCCTTGATCACTGCATTGGAAAAGACCAATCTTCCTGCGGTTCGCGGGACGATTCGTTTTGATAAGAATCATCAGATCATCTACGGCTACGACCCGAAGACCAGTGTGTTGGGATGCTGGGCCCAATGGCAGGATGGTAAGAGGGTGTGTGTCTTTCCTGAGGCCGTAGCAACCGGCAAGATAAAGATACCGCCCTGGTTGAAGAAGTAATATAAATCGGAAACAAGCAGGCACGCCCAGCCCCTCGCAAGAGAAGGGCGTGCCTTAACTCTTGGCTCTTTAGTAGCTTTATTCTTACATCTAAAACCTAGTCCTCTGGGCCAGGCTTTTTACTCAAACGTATGGACAAACCCTATGGACATACTGAACATACTAATATACGGCACTGTTAACAGCATCATATTCGCTCTGATTGCCGTCGGCTTTAGCTTAGTCTATGGTGTGAGCAGGATACCCAACTTTGCCCATGGCTCCATATATGTCTTAGCAGGTTTTTTGACCTGGAGCTTTATCAATGACCTGAAAATGAATTACGCCCTTGCCGTTCTCTTATCCATTGCCATTGCCTCGCTTATCGGTCTTATCATCTATCGCTTTATACTCATACGACTGAGAGGGATGCCGACTTCGGAGATAATAGCCTCCTTTGCGGTCAGCCTGATCATTTTAGAAGGCCTGCGGATGCAGGGCATCGCCGGGTTTAAGGGCTTCATCGGTCCTTTCTATGTGCTTCAACCTTTTATAGAAGGCAAGATGAACATATTCGGCGTGTTTGTGGACTATCAGCGACTTATCATTATTGCGTGCGGCCTGGTGGTTGTAATTTTTATATGGCTCTTTACCCATCATACCAAAACCGGGTTGTCGCTCAGGGCCATTGCCCAGGACGAGCAGGCGGCCATGATGCTTGGCGTAAATTCCGATCGTATGGCAATGATATCCCTTTCAATCGGTTCCGCCTTAGCCGGCTTAGCCGCCGTGTTAATCCTCCCTTTGGGAAATATTGCTGTTGAACAGGGATACCGGGTCCTGGTCTATGCACTTGCAGTATGCATTATCGGCGGTCTCGGAAGCTGGGCAGGAACCATCTTAGCATCTTTTGTCCTCGGCTTTTCCATGATCACAAGCACGGCCCTGTTCGGTGCCCTGTGGGAGAACGTGGTTTTGATAGGGACAATAATACTTATACTGCTGTTTAAGCCTTCAGGGCTGATGGGAAAACAAAAAGAGTTGGAGGAGAGGGTCTAATGGCTGAAAAAGAGAGGCGCAAGAAGAGGTTTGACAGAAGCGTTAAGGTTCGGTGCAATGGCCTCTATGCCATTTCTTCGTGGCGCGAGATGGGCTTTCTAGCCATGCCGAGACTCCTCTTGATCTTAGGGCTCCTTGTCCTTCCACTTACGCTGGACATGTATTGGCAAAGGGTGCTCTGTATCGCGGGCATTTATGCGCTGTTGGCCCTGAGTTTTGATTTTTTGGCCGAATATGTGGGTCTGGTCTGCCTTGGCGGCGCAATGTTCATCGGCTTCGGCGGGTATACCTCAGGCGTTCTGAATGCCTACTTTGAATGGTCACCCATTGTGACGATCCCCATTGCCACCCTGGGCGGGGCGGTTATGAGCACCTTAGTCCTTATCCCCTGCCTTCGATTGCGGGGCATCTACTTCGCCATTGTAAGCTTTATGCTCCCCCTGTTTTCGGTCTATATAATTACCGCATTAGGCATTTTTGGAAGCACAGAGGGGATCAGCGCCCTTGATACTCTCCCGAATATATGGGTTGAACAGTATGTTATCATAGGGGCCATTATCGTGGCCCTGTTTGGAATCAGGAGATTGGTAAATGAGGATATCGGTCTGATTTTCCGCGCGATAAAGGATAATGACCAGGCCGTGAGGGCATCCGGTATAAGCATAACCGCATACCGAATCAAGGCCGTGTTCATTGCATCGCTAATAGGTTCTTTTGCCGGGGCCTATCTCAGCCATCTTTACGGTTGGCTGGGCCTGTCCCTTTTTGCCATGGATTTCTCCATCCTGCCGATTGCCGCGTGTGTCATGGGAGGAATGGGTACCCTGGTGGGTCCGATAATAGGGGCAATCATCCTGGTCCCCATGTCCGAGGCGCTTCGCGGTTTTGGGCAGCTTAGGGTAGTTCTCTATTGTCTCGTGCTCATCGGTTTCATCCTTTACAAGCCCGAAGGGTTAATGAACTACCTCGAACGTAAGTACCATCAGTTTGAGCGCTGGGAAGTGGTGTAGGCATGGAAAAAGAACCTATCCTACAAATCAATGGCCTATCCAAGGCATTCGGAGGGGTTCAGGCTGTACTCGATGTCGATTTTACCCTGTTTAAAGGCGAGGTCATAGGCATCATCGGTCCCAACGGTGCCGGAAAGACCACGCTGGTCAATCTTATTACCGGCTTCGTTAAACCCGATGCCGGCAGCATTTTGTTTAAGGGGAAAAATATCAAGGGGTTTCAGCCTCACAAGATCGCCAATCTTGGTCTTGTGAGGACCTTTCAGGTGATGAGGCCCTATCATAGCCTGGCCGCTTTTAAAAACCTTATTGTTCCCTTGAACTCGCCCCGTGTTCGACGTACCAGCGGGGGGAAATTGGGGGACAGGGATTCAGTAGCTATCGATATCCTTGAAGAGATCGGTTTTGAACGGGATGCTCGTGTTCCCTATAAAACCGCGGGTTCTCTCCCTCTGGGATATCTCAAACGCCTTGAATTAGCGAGATGCATTGCCCTGAGACCGGAAGTCATCCTGTGCGACGAGGTTTTCTCCGGCCTAAGCATGTCCGAAATTGCGAGCATGATTCCGCTCCTTGAAAAGCTGCAGATGGAAGGGATAACCATAATGATGATTGAACATCGTCTAAGAGAGCTTTTCAGGTTGGCCGACAGGGTGGTTGTCATAAATTTTGGCAAAAAAATTGCCGAAGGGATTCCGAAAGAGGTCATGGAAAGGGAAGAGGTGAAAGCCGCCTACCTCGGAACAGGGAAACGAAAATGACATTGCTGGAAATAAAGGATCTTATGGTATTTTACGAAAATGCCATAGCGATCAACAATGTTAACCTGAAATGCCAACAGGGAGAGATCGTAGGTGTATTCGGGGCGAACAGCGCCGGCAAATCCACGCTCATGTACGCAATTTCAGGGATAATCCTGGATCTACAGAAAAAGGAAAGAATGAGAGGTGGAGAGAGGATAACCCTGCTCGGAAATATCTACTATGATGGGGCTGATATTATCGGCATGGAGCCGAGCAAGCGGGCCAGACACGGGATTGTACTCTGCCCTGAGAGACGCAGGATCTTCCAGGAAAGCAGTGTAATGGAAAACCTGAAAATCGGTGGCATTCTTGCCACTAAAGAGCAATCAAAGAAGACCCTTGAATATGTCTTCAATATTTTTCCGGCCCTTATCAAGCTGAAGAGAAGGGAAGGGGGGTTCCTGAGCGGAGGAGAACAACAGATGCTTGCCATTGGAAGGGCCTTAATGGCCCAGCCGAAGATGTTGCTGCTGGATGAGCCCCTGCTCGGACTGAGTCCTGTGATGGAGGAGATGCTCACCGAGGCAATCGAAGACATCAATAAGGAGACGGGAATAACCGTGCTTATCAGCGAGCAATATGCCAGGCCGATCCTCCCCATAATACACAACGGCTATGTGCTCGAAAACGGGGGCGTTGTTCTGGAAGGTAGTTCCGAGGAGCTAATGGACAACCCGGACGTAAAATCGGCCTATTTCGGGATGTAGGTTTGATGATCTCGTAAAAAGTCAGGATATCGAATTTCTGATGGTTATAACCACCTGATATTACTGAAAGCCATTTTGCAAGCGCCCGTTAGGAAATAGCCTGTTTGGGCATAAAGAAAAAAAAGAGATTCCCATGCCCGTTAATGATCAAGCGAACTCCGGACTTTTTGAGAAGTTACTGAAATTACATGTAAAAGGTCTAAACTTATGCCATTACCCAATGAGTTAGTCATCTCGGGTTTTCACAGGGCATGTGAAAAGTACCCTGATAGAACTGCTGTCATATACCTCGGAGAGAAATTCTCCTATAGCAGGCTGAGTGAACTGATTGATAGGTTTGCCGATGCATTATATGATCTGGGGGTCAGGGATAACGATAAGGTTATGATCTATATACCGAATTGCCCCCAGTTCCTTATCGGGTATTTAGGCGCCCAGCAGATCGGGGCCATTCCGGTTCCTGTTTCTCCCATTTACACTCCCAGCGAGATAAGATATCTTATCAGCGATGCCGGGGCTGAGACCGTCCTTTGCCAGGATACCAATTTCAGGTATATCAAAGAGGTCTTTCCCGATACTTGTCTAAAGAGGGCAATCGTTACAAACTATGTTGATCTTATTCCATTATATAAGCGGGTCTTCGGTTTTCTATTTGACAAGGTGCCGAACGGTGTTATTGAAAAGGGCGAAGGCATATTCTCGTTTAAACGCCTGATTCGCAGGGAGTTACCAAAGGCCCCGCGACCGGATATCAACCCCAATGAGCACCTCAGTTATATCCTTTATACAGGAGGGACTACCGGGTTTCCAAAAGGGTGTATTGCCACCCACTCGGGTATGGTATCCTTTGTAAACGAGATCACGGACGTAGGAAAAGACCATATCCTGGACAATGAAGAGGTTTTCATCATGGTGAATCCCCTTTTTCACCAGTTGGCCCAGGGTATAATTCTTGGTATGGTCCTGACCAAAGGGAATACCGCGGTGTTGATGCCCATACCTCAAGTGGACGCTATTCTAAATGCCATACAGAGACATAAAGGGACACTGTTTTTAGGCGCACCAACCCTTTACAGAATGATCCTGGAAAATGACAGGTTGGACCTGTTTGATTTGAGTTCACTGAAGTACTGTTGGAGCGGCGGGGATGTCTTGCCTTTGGAGGTATATAACCGCTGGAAAAAGAAGTTTAACCTCCCGATATACCAGGTATACGGCTCAACAGAGGTGGGTTTCACCGCCATGAGCCCTCTGGACAGGGAGCCCGTTCCCGGCAGTGTCGGCATGCCGCTCCCCTCAAGAAAAACCATGATTGTTGACCCGGAGTCTTTGGAGCCGGTTCCGCCCGGCACGTCCGGGGAATTGCTGGTGACTTCCGAATTTATCTCCAAGTGCTACTGGAATAAGCCCGAGGAAACCGCGGCCTCGTATGTGGAGATAGAAGGCACTATCTGGTATCGAATGAACGACTATGTCCGGATGGACAGCGACGGGCAGCTTTTCTATGTGGACAGGAGTGCGGACGTTATAAAACACAAGGGTTACAGGGTCTCATGCTCTGAAATCGAGGCGATACTCCAGGACAATCCTGCCGTAGTAGGGGCATGTGTGGTAGGGGTCCCGGACACAAATGTGGGCGAACGTGTCAAGGCAATCGTCGTTCTCAAGGAGGACGTGAGGGGAGTAAGTGGAACCGAGTTGACAAAATGGTGCAGAGACAGGCTTGCATCCTATAAGGTGCCGCAGTATATAGAATTCAGGGACATGCTCCCGAAATCCAAGGTGGGGAAACTCCTCAGGAGAGAGATAAGAGATGAGGAACGCCGGCGAATTTCCGAGGAAAAGGATTAATTTTTCCTGCTTTAATCCACCTCCTCAAAGTTTATCTCCGCTACTTCGAGATACTTGGAAGCCTCACTGACTGTGAAGGGTGATTGTCTGATTTCATCAAAATCGGTCATACGATGAGTGCCTCCTGAAAGTATTGAAGGGGCGGTTGCAGTTTCATTGATTGTATCCCATTTCCCCGTTTAAGGAAAAGGAAAATTACAGATTTTGATCAGGGCAACAGTTGTGTAGGTTGGGGTGAGGTACGAACCCCAACATTTTCCCCGGATTACGGGTTTTGTTTATGTCATTTCATTGTAGGTTGGGGTGAAAACCCCAACATTTTCCTTATGCAAGGAAATCAGGCCAGGCCGTTTTTGACGGCGTAACGAACCATCTCGAAAGAATTTCTTGTGGTTTTTGCACATAACTCAATTGGTAATTGTCTAATCCACAGGTTAGTGGATATTCTCCAGCTTCGAGATCAGGGTCTTTAGCTCGGAAAGGTCTTTGGCCGTTTTAAGCCCCTTTTTCACGGTCTTGAGACCTTCAGCATTCCCGATCCTTCGAATGAAAGGCATCAGGGACAGACCATCCACGCCGAATTTTATCTCCAGGGCCAGTTCGATCCCTTCAAGAAGCCCCTGCTGCATCCCCTGCTGCATCCCCTGCTGCATCCCCTGCTGCATCCCCTGCTGCATCCCTTTTTCAATCCCGATCCTCTCAACACTCGTTACATAGGGCATCTTTTTTTCCTCCTCATACTTGGCCAATTGCTCC
>JAYEIR010000276.1:0-7873 GCA_034660135.1 Thermodesulfobacteriota bacterium | reverse complement strand
GCCGGATGATACGCTCCACTCCCTCTGCTGGAAGAAAGGAGTAGCAAAGAATATTTTCCGCGTTTTGGCCGATTCGATCAACACGCCCGACACGCTGGATCAATCGAATAATGGCCCATGGCAAATCGTAGTTAACCACAATAAAGCAATCCTGCAAATTTTGTCCTTCGCTGAGGACGTCTGTTGCAACAAGAACCCGCAGTTCATCCTGAGGCAACTTCTGCATTCCTACGAGAAGGCGGCAACAATGATCTTTTCCACCAGACCATGTCTCGATATATGAATCTAATTCTTTCCAGCCACGGAGGTTAAAATATCCCACACAAAAGTCCGCACGATCGGATAATTCAAGAGTTTCCTGTAGAGCGGGAAGAAGGCTTGCTTCTATGTTGTCAAAAATGCGTGGCATTATAACACCCTTTTAAAATGGTCAGGCGTTCAAAACCGGATAACCCGAAAAAACCCGAATCTCTCTTAGAGAAACGGGTTAAAGGCAATCAGTTCATAGTATCCTCCAGATGAGGTGAAGCCAATTATTCAGAAAAACTCAGGGAAAATTAACTAAAATTAGCTATTTAGTCAAGGAAAACACAACACTATGAATCCGCCAAATTGCGTGCAAGAAAGGCGTTAAAGCCTTCATCCGTCAACTGAAACATGAAGTCTTATGATGACCTGTCTTCTGAATTTTGTAGAACTTCCGCTCCGAGACTGACCACAGCAAAGGCCTCTATCCCTTCGCTCCGACCACAAAATCCCATTCCTTCAGTGGTTGTTGCTTTAATATTGATTCGGTTCTTTGAGGCCTCAAGGACTTGTGCCACTCTTTCCTGCATGGTTGGGAGATAAGGGGCCAGTTTCGGCGTTTGCGCAACGATGGTTGCGTCCAGATTGTTCAGGCGAAATCCCTCGCGCTTGACCGATTTCATGACCTTCTCCAACATCAAAAGGCTGGACACATTCTTGTACGCAGGATCGGTGTCAGGAAAGCGCTGGCCGATATCCCCCATGCCCATGGCACCGAGCACGGCATCGATTACTGCATGTACCAGGACATCAGCATCAGAATGCCCTTCCAGCCCAACAGCATGAGGGATCTCTATACCCCCAAGGATCAACGTGCGTCCTTTGACCAGGCGATGTGCATCATATCCAAAACCGATTCGGAACAAGGCTATTCCTTTCTTGACACTTGATACGATTAACAGGCTTTAACTGATTCTACGACCTGTTCATCCTGTTATCCTGTCTAAAATTCAATGACAACTGCTGCAATCAGTACTCGAACAGGAAGCGCATTCGGATGAACCGGAAGAAGGAGTGAACCTGCCATCGCTCTTGAAACCGCATGCCGACATGAGCCGTTTCAGCCTGTCCCCTTTGCAGCGGGGGCAAACAACCCAATCGTCGCTCCCGAAAACGAGGGCTTCGAATTCCTCGTTGCATTTTAGGCACTTGTATTCATAGATAGGCATCTCTTTCCCTTTTACGTAACTATTAAGGTTCAAAGGGGCAAAGGCACATAGGAACAAAGAAAGAATGAAAACATATTTACGGACGTCAGAGGGCAAGCGCCTCTGTAGCGGCCTGTAAAATTTGCGCCAGGTGCCCGGGATCTATGGTACCGGCAATGACACTTGTCACACCCCCGGGGTGCTGAAAAATAAAATCCATACTAACTGCCAACGCATCCTTTATATCCCCATTTAAAAAGATATGACCGCCGGCAAATGCTTTCTTGATTAGGATTCCCTTATTGTGCTCCCTGGCATAATTAATAACCGGCCCTTCCTCCGGATAGTGCAGGTTATATGTAATCATAACCACGTCCGATTTTTCAGCGGCAAGCAGTCCGCCTTCTACAGTTTTTGTGGACATGCCAAAGGCACGAATATATCCGGCCTTTTTCAGATCATTCAGCACATCCAATGTACCGTAATCATTAATTATCGTCAAATCATCCCCATTTGAATGAACAAGTACGATATCCAGGTAATCTGTACGTAAACGTCTTAAGCTGCGCTCTATGCTCTTACGGGTATGCTCCGGTGAAAAATCGAAATGAGATTGACCGTTGATAAATTCTTCACCCACTTTAGTGCTTATAACCCAATCGTTTCGTTCAGGAAACAGCAGTTGGCCCAATCTCTCTTCGCTGTTCCCGTAAGCCGGTGCGGTATCTATCAGATTAATGCCCAAGTCACGTGCAGTTGCGAGCAGGTTTTTCGCTTCTTTATCACCGGGGATAGTAAATGGATAGGGATACTTGACCTGTTGATCCCGTCCGAGCTTGACCGTGCCAAGCCCGATCGGAGATACCAAACAACCGGTATTACCAAGGGGCCTCGTTTTCATCACGACAGTTCCTCCCATACCGGTTTTGCCACCTCAGGCGGGCTAAAATATTCCGGCACAGGCACTGCAGGGTAGAGTGGATGGATGTTCGACTTCTGCAGCAGTTGAATAATCTCGTCTGCAAGGCGCGGTGACAGGACCATCTTAACAGGCCATGCCACAATGGCATTTTTAACCTGCCTTGCAAACGATGTGTCAGGGCGTTGTCCAAAACGCTGTGCCGGTTCGGCCCTTTCTATAGTCAATGTACCCCATCTGGCATCCGGCAAATCAACCCAGGGCAGGAGAGTTTGCAGTTCTTTCTTTGAAGCCCTGATTTGATTTGGTGAATCACGCTTAACACCTGTTTCGGCAATATCCCCGCCAAGGTACCATACCATAAAACCATCACTGGATCGATGGCTTGTGATAGTAACACGCGGTTTTGGGCTGGGCCCAAGGCAATGGCCGAATAAAGATACATCATATCGGTGCTTAACAAACACCATATGAAGTGGTCTGCGCTGCATTGCAGGCTGTTGTTGGGCCATTTCCCGCAGCAGCTGTTCGTTTCCGATACCACCTGTAAAAACATAACTCTGGGCACGCAATGAGACAACCGACCTGTCAGGGGCCTTTAATTCAATGGAGACGATATTTCCACGGTTATCAATCTCCATTCCAGCATCTTTCCCCCAATCCACTTTGCAGATACGACTGAGATGTGGTTTTGCCAATGCAGTGATCACGGAAGGCACGTCCAGTACGACTTCATTCAGGCGATAAAGCGAACCTTTAAAAGCAGGGTTTTTGAATATCAACGGATAATCCTGTTCAGGCACGGGCTCTGCCCGGTTCCTCAAGGCCTTACTGGCAAAAAATGCAGCAAAGCGAGACGACAGTTTAGATGTAGACCACAGATATTGGTGGGGAGAAAGTATTCCGGCTTCCCTGAGGTCTATCTCCCCGTTACCTTTAAGACACTTGCGCCAGAGGTCCGGCATATCAGCAATAGCACCGGCTGCCGGGGTAAGACTGCCTGCAAGGGCATATTTTATGCCGCCATGAATAATACCCTGCGACATAATAGTTTGCCCTGAACCTAAGCTGTCGCATTCAAGCAGAACAGCATTATAGCCCAAATTGCACAATCTGTTCAGCAACCAGAGTCCCGTAATACCGCCGCCAATGATTATGGTATCTACCGGCAGATGCCCGGATGCAGGTTTTTTGTTTAAAATCGCCATAATGAAATCTTATTCATCCGATAGATATCTTTGAAAAAGAATGTGATCAACAAGATGGCACAGGATATGTCCTGCCAGGATATGTGCCTCCTGTATCCTGGGTGTCACATCGCTCTTTACTATAAAACTCAAATCAACAAGGGATGCCAGATCTCCGCCATCATTGCCAACAAGGCCGGCAGTATACATGCCTTGGCTGCGGGCATCTTTGACAGCCGCCAGGATATTTTCGGAGTTACCGCTGGTACTGATTGCCAAAAGAATATCTCCTTCTGCTCCAAGGGCCTTTACCTGTTTGGAAAAAATATCATTAAAAGAATAATCGTTCCCAATACTGGTAATCACCGAGGTGTCGGTTGTAAGTGCCATGGCAGGGAGAGGAGGACGTTCCAGTGTGTATCGATTAATAAATTCCGCAGCAATATGCTGTGCATCTGCCGCACTCCCGCCATTTCCACACAACATTAATTTACGATCGCCGGTAAATGCCAGGGCAATCTTCTCGGCCAGCAGCACAAGGTTCGAGGCATTTTCCCTGATAAAGGCCTCCTTAACTCTCAAACTGTCTTCAAGGACTTCCTGAATAATATTTTCCAATTTGGACCTCGAGTTGCAAAATTGGTAACAGCTCAATAACTATCGGCACACAGACAGGCATTGAGATCTCTTTTTTTGCTATGCCCTTAATATGGTTCACAGCAGGCCCGCCTGCCTCGCGTTGCGAAGCATTGCGGGCAGGGCCGCAGCAAAACAGCTTACTACCCCATTTATCCCGCTTACCAGGAGACTGTATATGGTAAGCTGTTTTGCAAGCGCCCGCGTAGGAAACAGCCTGTTGGGGCATAAAGAAAAAAAAGAGATCCCGATGCCTGTAAACCCCGCTTTATTGAACAGATACATTGCAAGGCTATCAGTAGTTAATTTTCATGTATTAGCTTACACATACAGCTACCGAAAAACAAGAAATATAGCTTCAAATGTCGTTTGTCAACTTAACCAACCCGTGGTCTCTTCGGGTTTGGCTCCAAAAAAATGCCTCCAATGTGCAAATTATTAGGCTCTCCCGCATTTTTTTATTGAAAACAGCATTTTTATGTGTTAGGTGAAAGTTAATTTTCTTGTCTATTCTTTTTTTCACTTGGTTCATTTTAACGTCATTTAATAATGCTTCCGTTCCATTGGTGGCCGAATTTAGAGATAAGATCTTGTATACAGCATGAAAGGGGGGTAGCCAAACAACAAAAAAATACGGATCTGTCTCTGGCAAAAAGGTGCGTTAATCGGATTAACAACATTACTATTGCAGGGAGGATATTATGACTAAAGCTGATTTAGTAGCCGACATAGCCAAGAAGAGTGATTTGACTAAAGCAAATGCCGAAAAGGCCCTGAATTCGTTCGTTGAAGTGGCAAAAAAGACACTGAAAAAAGAAGGGAGACTGCCTTTGGCAGGATTCGGATCCTTTGTGGTGACCAAAAGAAAAGCAAGAAAAGGCAGAAACCCACAAACCGGAGAACCCATTAAGATCAAAGCGGGCAAGGTGGTGAGATTCCGGGCCGGTAAGGCTTTAAAAGAGAGCCTGTAGATAGCGCGGTTACTTCTTGCCTTCCCAAAAAGCAAAACTACATAGCACGCCATATTCTTGCCGCTAAGGGGCAAGAATATAGGGGCTTGATTGCCACCCACTTTCACCCAAACCCCAATATAAAAGGCGGGTTATCTTAGCCGATGCCCGCCTTTTATATATCCTTTCCAGGCCGGAGGTCAGAGATCAGAAGCCAGAGGGGACCAGATCAACGAGGCAGACCAAACCGGCAGAGTGGAATCGAGGATCTCACACATCATTTGTTACCTCGGCAAGATCCACAATAGCCCTTGCCACGACCTTCAATTCTTTTCTTTGTACAGTCCTTACATCAATGATGACCTTTTCCCTTTCCAGTCTTGTAATGAGTGGCGGATCATACGACCTCAGCCAGACTTCCATAAATTGTGAAGACAGGTTCCCCGGAACCAGACAGAATAAACGCGTCGGCAGTTCCAGAAGAGGCAGTGCGCCTCCACCGGTCATGGAACTGCCGTCTCTGAGTTCGAGGGAAAAATTCTTAGTCTTTAATGTCCCTGTCATCTTTAAGAGCTGCTTCGCCTTTTTCCTCAAGGACCTGTAAGGCTCAAGCATCATCTTCAGAGTAGGTATCTCTTTGACAGCAACTTTTTCGTCCCTGTATAGCCTCAATGTTTCTTCCAATGCCAAAAGGGTCAGCTTATCTATCCTCAGCGCCCTGTTGAGCTGGTTTTTCTTGATAGCCTCCACCAAATCCTTTTGTCCAACAATAATACCGGCCTGGGGTCCTCCCAGCAACTTATCGCCGCTAAAGGTAACCAAATCAGCCCCCTTGGCCAAGGCCTCCTGAACTGTCGGTTCTTTGATCAGACCATAGCTTGATAGATCCACGAGACACCCACTCCCCAAATCTTCCATGACCGGAATCCCATGACGCCTGCCCAAGATCGAAAGATCAGACAATGTGACTTCATCTGTAAACCCCACAATCTGGAAATTGCTCGTGTGAACCTTTAATAAAAGGCCTGTTTCCGGGCCTATTACCTCCTCATAATCTCTCAGATGGGTCTTGTTGGTAGTTCCCACCTCCACCATTGTCGCGCCGCTCCTACGCATCACGTCGGGTATGCGAAAAGACCCCCCTATTTCCACAAGCTGGCCACGGGATACCACTACTTGTCTTCCCCTGGCCAGGGTATCAAGGGATATGAGAACCGCGGCGGCATTGTTGTTTACGACCATTGCAGCCTCTGCTGAGGTCAACTCTTTAAGAATTCCCTCCACATGACTGTATCTGCTTCCTCTCTTGCCCCGGCCCAGGTCATATTCTAAGTTGCTGTATCCCCCTGCGATGGGTCTGAACCTTCCCAAGGCTTTTTCCGGTAGGATCGAACGCCCCAGGTTGGTGTGAACAACAACGCCGGTAGCATTGATTACCGACCTCAGATTCGGCCGCGATATCTGTTCCAGCTTTTCCAGCACCATGGCCGAAACTGATTCAATGCTCAGATCAAATCCCTGTTCAAAAAACTGCCCTTTCTCAATATCTGCACGCAGATCATCAAGGACATGGTTTATGGATTTCAAAACGAGACCCCGCGGGTAATGAATCAGGGTTCCCTTCAGACTCGGGCTCATCAACAGACGATCAACCCCTGGTATCTTGCTAAACAATGCCTGCTTTTCACGATCTGTCATATGAAATTCTCCTGCGGAATGGTGAGTTGCTTTCTTTTTCCCTTTTTGCCTGTATCCCTTTGACACTTTTTGCTTCCAGTTACTGTCACAATATTAGGACAGATTTACCAAAGCGTCAAACTATAGAAAAATTGCGGCTCTATTTTGATAAATTTCTTGCAAAATCAAAAAGGGGTGTGATATATATAGGCTTAAAGAAAAACATTTTGGGGTTGGTGTAATTCTCCTTTAAAAAGAATTACAGGGGCAGTCGGAATCCGATACTTGAAACTGGAAATTTGAAACTTGGTCTATATATGACTATTCAGGTGGCTACCAAGTTTCCAGTTTCAAATTTCAAGTTTCCTGATATCGCACGGGAAAAATCTCTTCGGGGATCGAATATTCTAAACCCCAAAAACATTATCTTAAGGACTATAGCAAGGTTATTATGGTGGGTGTAGCTCAGCCGGTAGAGCACTGGGTTGTGGCCCCAGCGGTCGAGGGTTCAAGTCCCTTCATCCACCCCACAACTTCCTCGAGTCCTAATGGAGGGATTTCAACAGGGATACAAGAGCATGCCATGGCAATTTTTTCTTGACGTCGTGAATCTTCTGTACTATCCATATAAACAGATGTCAGTAGCAATTTCCGGCGTGGTTATAACTGCCTAATATTGTTGACTTTCTCAAAGGAATTTTCATAAACTTTGAACATCAAATATCGATAATATCAACAAGTTATCTTGTTTTTGGCCGGAAATTGCTGAGATGTCAGTAGGTTAATATAGTATTTTTTTATTAAAACTTCTTTTTTAAAAGGGGGAAATCATGAAGAGTGGTAGATGGTTTTTAGTCGTGTTCCTGGGTTTGGCGTTAGTGGGGTTACCATTAATCAGTGTTAATGCTGACGCCAAGACAATTAACCTCACCTACAGCAATTTCTTTCCACCCACACATTTTAACGGGAAATTAGGCGCGTCGTGGGCAAAAGAGATAGAAAAACGTACCGACGGAAGGGTAAAGATTACGTATTTTCCTGGTGGATCAC
>JAYEIR010000275.1:0-8144 GCA_034660135.1 Thermodesulfobacteriota bacterium | reverse complement strand
TGGCAACGCCCCAACCCAGGACTGTTCCAAGATGGGCTCGACTATTCCGGCATGCCTCGTCTTCATCCATCAGGACCAGGAGCGCGGCCCCTTCTCCCAAAGACAGACCGTTACGTTCCCTGTCAAAGGGTTGGCATGGACGGGGAGAGAGTATTTTTAGTGAGGAAAAACCAGAGAAAACAAATTCGGTAACCAGATCCAGGCAGCAGACCACCACGACTTTTGCCCTTCCCATGGCAATTAAGGCAGCCGCTCGAGCCACGGCAATGGTGGATGAGGCACAGGCCGCACTGATATTAAATCCCTTTCCGTTTAGTCCGAGTCTCCGCGAAACAGTATCATGCAGGCCAACAGGTAGAATATCCGGAGGATCACCACCTGTGCCGCGACGTAATCGCTCAAGATTATCTATCCCTGCCTTGGTGGTTGCCGTAATGAGCAAGGCGTCCGGCGGAACCGACACCCTTTCCGTGAATAACAGGTCAAGCAGGCCATGGATCATGGATTGGCCATCAGGTGGTGACAGCCCAGTGATACACGCTGCAACACCTGAACTGTAGCTGTCTGCGCAGAAACGGCTGAACGGCTTGATCCCTGTACGCGCCGATAGAAGACCCTGCCACAGTTCTTCGAGGTTGCTGCCGAGTGACGTAACCGCGGCAATGTCAGTAATCCAGACCTGTTTCTGAACACCAGGTTTTGGGTTGGAAGTTGGTGGAGAAACCATAATTCGATTCAAGTCCGGGTACAGGGTCATCTATGGGCAGCTCATAATCCAGTTGGAGGCTGTCCAAGAATGAGAATTTTTTGCAAGGTCAAGGAAGGCGAAGATTTTAACCGCAGGAATACATTGAGTATTTTGAGGATTAAAATCTTCGCCTGACCCCAGTACCATCTTCCGGAGCTACGGGGCAAGATAGAGATTGCGGAAAATAGCCATTTATGGATGAGCACTATGCTAATTTGATAACCATCCGTAGATTGTCCTATATACAAGGTCATGACATTTTTCCAAAACCAATCCATGTGAGCCGTTCCCTATCAACATGAATGCCTTTTTCTCTGCAGTACAGTCTTTGAAGCAATTCATTGCATCTTCTAAATCAACAAAAATTTCATATTCACCAAACATGAAAAGAGTAGGACATTTAATCATAGGTACATATTTTGCGTGGCGAGAATCTCTGGCGTCTATGAAAGGGCCGGTAGGTATCTTGGGGTTTCGTTTGTCAACAATTTCAGCAAATTTGTTCAAAACCTTTTCCTCGTATTTATACCAGAGACCTTTAGCTGACATGGGATTCGAGGGAATAAAGTCTTTTCCTGTTTCGGCCATATGACTCAGTTTGGCTACCACCTTTTTAACTTTTTTATTAACTGTTTGATAGGGCAACCCCATCAATACCATACGGTCTACTTCTTCTGGATACTTTGCGGCAAGCGTTAGTGAAATCACCGTTCCAAAAGAGAGGGCAACCACATTGACCTTGTCAACATTTTCTTTGGCCTCAATAAAATCAGCGACTGCTTTCATATCCTCCGCACAATTTTCCGCGTTTACATCTAACCCTTTTGTTTTTGTGCTTTTCCCGTAACTCCTATGATCTACTGCATAGGTCACAAATCCTTTTGAAACCAGGTAATCCATAAGATTATACCCTTCTATGGGTAAATTATAAAGCGTTGAACCGCTTTTAACCCACGGAACAAGAAGTGCGACCTTTATTGGTTTATAATCAGAAGGAGCTTTCCTAACAACATAAATAGTTGGACCCGCAGGACTCTTCACAGTATATTCAGTTTGTACCGGTTTAGGTGTTTTGCAAACCTCTAACCCTGCACAGCCATAAAAAAATGAAATGGATATAATAAGTGCTCCAATAATCAATAATCTCTTTCTCATCTTTTTCTCTCCTTTCATTATTCTAAACTAAACTTGATCTGTATCCGACTCCGTATCAGGTAAAAACCTTACGAAAAAATACGAGCCATTTGTAGGTCATAACACTATATAATTGTTGGAGATTCTTGTTGGTTTTTTCCAAAGAAGACTAAAGGCACTTGGCAGACTTAATCAGCAAAAAGAACATACATCTTCATCTTGCGGTGGCTTTGCCTTTAGGAACTATAAATCAGGCCCCCAACAGAACGAGAAATTTACTGTCGGGAGCAAGACCGGCACATTTTGAGAGGTTTCTCCATTTGTGGGAGTGAGTCCACTCTTAATTTATATACATAAGCAAATTAAGTGCACCAGGAATTATGACTCTTCTCCTGATTAGTTGATGTAAAGGATTAAGGATTCAGGGGGTCGAGTGCTTTCTTTCTAAGGGATTTAATAAGTGCTTTGTAAATTTCTAAGCATAGCTGATAGGACCTTTGCCAAACTTTTAACTCGAACTCCCTGACCCCTTGAATCTTTATCATCCTACCATCTCTTTTGAAGATGATCCGTAATTATTTATATATAGGCCATCTAAGAAACTTCAGATAATATAATTATGTATTATAATATGAACAGAGAATCAATCCTTTTTTAGTGTCTCCCCCAGGGACTGTTGAAATCCCTCGCCTTTACCTGTATGCCGGAAGGCAGGATATCTTGAGGATCACCGCCTGTGCCGCGGCGTAATCGCTCAAGATTATCTATCCCTGCCTTGGTGGTTGCAGTAATAAGCAAGGCGTCCGACGGAACCGACACCCTTTCCGTGAATAACAGGTCAAGCAGGCCATGGATCATGGATTGGCCATCAGGTGGTGACGGCCCGGTGATACATGCTGCAACACCTGAACTGTAGCTGTCTGCGCAGAAACGGCTGAACGGCTTGATCCCTGTACGCGCCGATAGAAGACCCTGCCACAGTTCTTCGAGGTTGCTGCCGAGTGACGTAACCGCGGCAATGTCAGTAATCCAGACCTGTTTCTGAACACCAGGTTTTGGGTTGGGAGTTGGTGGGAAAACCATGATTTGATTTTAGTCCAGTTACAGAGTCGTCTACGGACAGCCTCCTTGTTCTCTTTTGGGAATTATCGGATCTGAAAGACCTTCCCTTTAGGATCAAATTCAACTGCCATTGTCCTGAACCGATTCGTCCAGTAAACCCAGGTGTTGCTATCTAAAGACGGTGTCCTGTGAATGGCAGGATAGCCCATTGCCATCCTGACGCCCTTTTTGGTCATCCCAATATATGCTTTCCCAGCCTTGATTCCTTTGAGATCCACCTTGGAAAGACCCTTCATAGATACCTTTTTCGGAGATGTGATCAAATTGATATATTCTTCAGCACTTGTTCCGCCCATGTTTCTTTCTTTGTACTCGAAGTAAATCTTTTTCCCGTTGTTCTGGTCAGTAATAATCAAGCCCTGTCTCACAAAGGACCTCCAGGGTTCTGTTTTGACCGGTGTGTTAACGGGCACAATAATATGGCCTGCTCCGGGATTCGTATAGTTTGCGTAACTTGCCTTGCATATTAGTTTGCCGCTGCGGTCGGTACTTTCCTGGCAGTGGATGTTGTTCTTAAGGTATACAATGCCCTCAGCAGCAAATCCTGACAAGGGCGTACAAAGGCTTTCCATAATCAGAAACAGGGAAAACAGGGCCGCTAATCCAATCATTCCTCGTCTTGACTCCATAATGCACCTCCTATTAAAGTAAAGAATCCACGCCCAGAGGACGTGACCTTGATTTGCCCCCCTTTACATTTTTGAGCGGAATTACTTTTGCAGTTTTGTCATCGTTACGCCGCCGACGCTGATATCATCCGACGACCGCTCATTGAGCACAATGCGTACTTTCTCAGGCGTGACGACCAACGTCTCGGAAATGGCTGCCGTCACCTTTTTCATCATGGCTTCTTTCTGTTCCTGAGTTCTTCCTGCGAGGAAATCAATGTGGACAATCGGCATTGGACTACCTCCTTTGTGAATGAAACGGTTATATTCATCCGAATCAGTTTCAAAAATGTTCAATTTTGTCCAAGGTCAAGCCTGACCTGTCTGCGCCTGCCTGTGCGATGCACGCAAACAGGTGCGGACACGCACAGGCAGATAATTACGCATGATTCTCTCCTACAGCCTATCTACCTGAGTAGTTAGTGGCTGAACGAAAACCCCGAATTTTAAAACACCCAACATTGGGCATTGAGTTATAAGCAGGTGAAGTTGCTTCGATTAATCCAAATTTCGCAATCCAAAATCCAAAATCGATAGTTACCATCTATCAAGAGTCTTGGCGTAGTTTAAAGCGCTGTATCTTTCCAGTTGCGCTCTTTGGCAGCAGGTCGACGAATTCGATCCAGCGTGGATATTTATATTTGGCCAGTCTATCCAGAACCCATTTCTTGAGTTCTTCCACCTGTTCTTCGGTGGGCTTGTAGCTATCTCGAAGCACCACGTATGCCTTTGGCTTAACCAGAAACTTGTCGTCCGCCTGGCCGACAACAGCACATTCAAGTACTGCCGGATGTTCAACAAGACAACTCTCTACTTCAATGGGCGAGACCCATATACCTCCTACCTTGAGCATGTCGTCGGACCGCCCTGCCGCCCAATAGAATCCATCTTCGTCTACGTAGTATTTGTCGCCTGTGTTTATCCACTCCCCAAGCATTGTCTGGCGAGATTTCTCCCTTTTGCGCCAGTAAAATTGCGCAGCGCTATCCCCTTTGACCATCAGTGTCCCAATTTCGCCCTGTGGGATCTCAGCTCCATCATCATCTACTATCTTCACTTCATAGCCCGGAACCGGCTTTCCCGTTGAACCAGGCCTTATCTCCCCCGGCCTATTGGAGATAAAGATATGGCCCATTTCAGTAGAACCAATACCATCCAGGATATCCACCCCGAAACGTTTCTTCCAGCGATAAAAGATGTCCGCCGGCAGGGCCTCACCTGCTGAAACGCAGAGGCGAATAGATGAGAAGACATGATTAGCATTGGGATCAGGTTTCACCCCATTCTCATGATCCAGACGGGCCTGGTATTCCAGCATCTGACCAAAAAGGGTCGGGATTCCAAAAAACACGGTAGGTCGATATTTTTCCATCAACCTGAACACTGTTGCCGGGTTTGGAGGCGTGGAGCTGAGTACGGCTGAGGCCCCGACCGACATTGGAAAATACATCCCATTTCCAAGACCGTAGGCAAAAAACATTCGGGCCGCAGAGAAACAGATATCGTCCTCTGTCAGTCCCAGTACCTCCTGGGCAAAAGCCGTGGAAGTGACTACCATATCGTACTGAGAATGGATAGCCCCCTTTGGGGCACCCGTGGAGCCTGAGCTGTAGAGCCAGAAACCGACGTCATCACGGGACGTAGCAGCGGTCTTAATAACCGATGATGAGCTCTTGTATTTCTGCTTGAAGGGTATGTGGGCACCTGTGGTCTCAGAAATGACGATAATATCCCGGAGATATGGGAGGTCGCCCTCGATCCCGTTGATTAGTGGAAGGAGTTCCTCTGAGACGATAAGCAGGCGCGACCGGCTGTCGTTGAGATAAAATTCGTAATCATCCGCCGTGAGCATAGTATTAATCGGAATGGGTATTGCGCCGATCTTGATAGCACTCCAGAAAACAGAGTAAAAGGCGGGTATATCAAGTATGAGTAACATAACCCGGTCTTCAACCCCAAGACCGAGCTTCCAAAGCCCGTTGGCTGTCTTATTGGTCATTTTTTGGATGTCATTATAGGTGTAATTGCGGTACTCGGAATAAATGGCGATTTTATGGCCTCTCCCCTGACGAATATTACGGTCAAGAAAGTAGTCTGCGGCATTGAAATAATCTTGTGATACAACGTCTTGCATGTTCATCTCCTTTGATTTCATTTAGGGTATCAGTCCATCAGGGTTTATCAGGGCTGTCAGAATCGAATGATAAAGGCTTTAAGGCCTTTATTCATCGCCAGGATTGGCTTGCCCTGTAATCTATTACGTTCCACCAACTGTCAACTGACAAATCAAGTCTGAAAAAATGTGCTGTGATGGTAACCGACTGATAAAATGGTGATAACGTGACAGGAAAGTCCTTTTTTAAAGCGAGCTTAGGAGACTTTGTCTCGTGAGTCAAGGAAAAAGGAACGACAGGCCGGTGATGTGTAAATAGGAATTCCGGTTGGCTCTAAGGCACCTTGACAGGAAAGGCATGGGGTGGTATTCACGTCCATGCTCAGACAACCGCGACTTGACGCGCCCGGAACATTACATTATGTGATGGGACGGGATTTCTCCGGCCCGAAACCCCGGAAAAAGGTCGCTCCTGCCCCCGAGAGAATCAGAGGTGCTTAATATGGATCGCATCGGGGATCACCAACAAAAAGATCGCAAAAACCCTTCATATCAGCGTCAAAACCGTGGACACCCACCGTACCCGCATCATGGACAAACTGAGCGTTCATAACACCGCCGGGATGGTCCGGTATGCCGTCAAAAACGGCCTGACCTGATCTCCTCGCATAAACTCCTCCCTTCAAAGTTGCCCTGATGAAAATCGGTCGGCGCAGTCTGTAAATTTCCTTTTCCTTAAACGGGGAAATGGGATACAATCGATGAAACTGCAATCGCCCCTTCAATACTTTCAGGAGGCACTTATCATATGACCGATTTTGATTCCCCGTGGAAGGAGAGCCTGGAGCTGTACTTCGAGCCGTTCATGGCCCTCTTTTTCCCGGAAGCGCACAAAGCGATAGACTGGGACAGGGGCCATGAGTTTCTGGACAAGGAGCTGCAAAAGATTACCCGTGAGACCGAAATCGGAAGGCGCAGGGCCGACAAACTGATCCGGGTATGGCTCGGGGACGGCAGGGAAACCTGGGTTCTTGTGCATATCGAGGTACAGAGTCAGGAAGATCCGGACTTTGCAGAACGGATGTTTGTGTACCATTACCGAATTTTTGATCGCTACCACCGGCAGGTGGTCAGCCTTGCGGTTCTGGCCGACGAGGCAAAAAAATGGCGGCCCGATGGATTTTCCTATGGATTGTGGGGCTGTGATATGCAATTCCGTTATCCGATAATCAAGCTCCTTGATTACCGGAGCAAAACGGATCGACCGGCGGCTTGGGAGGGAAACCCCTTCGCCGTGGTCGTCCGGGCCCATCTCATGGTTCTCGAAAACCGGAAGGAACCAGATAAACTTTTTCAAAGCAAATTTGAGCTGGTCAAACAGCTCTATATGGCCGGATACAGCCGACAGGAAATCGTGGACCTGTTTCGATTCATTGACTGGTTGATGGATCTTCCCAAGGCCCATGAAAAGCTTTTCTGGGAGCAGTTGGCAAGGTATGAGGAGGAAAAAAAGATGCCCTATGTAACGAGTGTTGAGAGGATCGGAATAGAAAAAGGGATGCAGCAGGGGATGCAGCAGGGGCTTCTGGAAGGGATAGAGAAGGCTTGTTAACAACTATAGTATAAAGGGGATAGGCTTTTTGTATGCCAAGACAGCC
Organism: Thermodesulfobacteriota bacterium; assembly: GCA_034660135.1. GTDB lineage: Bacteria > Desulfobacterota > DSM-4660 > Desulfatiglandales > Desulfatiglandaceae > JAYEIR01. The sequence goes on along the minus strand of JAYEIR010000275.1, from coordinate 701 downwards.
AAGACTTGATGCCCGCCCGCCTCGACTGAGCTCGCAATGTCGGGCAGGCACCCGGCGCCTTACATCATGTTATGGGCCGGGGCATTGATGGAATAACAGAAATTTGAAAACTCATATGCTTATAGTTCAGCTGTTTTTTGACAGGATTAACATGATTAACATGATAGTTTTTCCTGCCTGTGCGTCGTACCTGTCTGCGTGCGGACACGCACAGGCAGGCGCAGACAGGCATCCTGTTGATTTCTTAGTTTAGATCTTTGACCTTACGCTTGACAAACCTCGCTAAGTGGGTCAGTAGGTGAGTTGTTAAGACGCTTAATACGATTGGAGCCCTAATATCCTGATTTAACGTGCTTATTTTCTATCTCAACGACTCAACTATTTTACGATCTCTGTATAAACACGATAAGCACAGCAGATAATTTTTTTCCGTCACTTCTTTATATTCCATATTATCCCGCCGCGTGATTGTGATATATGGTTTTGATTAACTGGATTTATATCATGTCTATCCTGTTATCCTGTCAAATGTTTCCCCTTTGCAAAGGGGATTTTTTCAGTTTTCAAATTTCTGATCGTTGAAATTTTGCAGCACCGCCGGAAAACAAGGCGGATAAAGGAGAAACCAAACATCAACTTACCTGTCGGGAGAACCCCGTCTACCCGACTCAAACAGAAGATCATTGCCAAACAGGGGAAAT
>JAYEIR010000274.1:0-1527 GCA_034660135.1 Thermodesulfobacteriota bacterium | reverse complement strand
TGTGGAATACGCAGCCTATTCCTCTGTAGTGCCTTTTTGCGGTTTCATCAAATTTCCGGTTTCAAGAATACAAAGAGTTACGCTTGCTTGTATTACAGCTTGAACTCTCAGTCGTCAAGTTGTTTCCTATCATGTTTTCAGGCGTATCATCAAGTAGATACCCAACAGCAGGAAAACCCCGTTGCCCAACCACGCAGAAATAAGCGGCGGTAACATGCCGGAAAACCCAAGTGACCGTGAAAAGCCGACAAAAACATAATACAGGAAACAGACACCAATGCCAAGGGACACAGCCATGGGAGTCCCGCCCCTTTTCAATCCCAGGGCAATGGGGATCCCAATAAGAATCATCATAACATTGATCAGGGGTAAGGCCAATTTAATATTCATATCCACAAGATATTCCGTTGCATCGTATCCTTCAACTTGAACTCTTCTTGCATATCGCTTCAACTGCCAGTAACTCATCTCTTCAGGCTGCTTCATGGTTCTCAAAAAAGCGTCCGGTTTCTCGGGAAGTGAAAGGTCTATTTCACTAAATCTCTTCAGGCTGTAACGATCCTCATTAATGATTTTCTGAATTATCCCCTCACGGATTTCCCATTTGTCTCCGGTCCAGATCGCTTTTCGCGCATCTATTCTTTTTTCTAACCTGAAGGAGTCATCAAAGAAATAAAGGGTGAGGTTTTCCATGGTTTTTCTCTTGGAATCAAAGCGCCCGATCCAGTAAATGGAATTGCTCCCCTTGTACCAGATATGATTTTGGATATATAAACGTCTTTCAGCCTTGTTTTTGAGGTCGATTTCCCAGATTTCATTGCTCTTTGTACTGGTATGGGGAACAATTAGCTCAGACACCAGAAATACGGAGAGAGAAATCAATAAGGCAACAAGGATAAGAGGTTTAGACAGCTCGAAAATATTTATTCCGCAAGCCTTTGCCGCTATGATCTCGTTGTGTCTTTCCATCAAACACAACATGACAATTACCGAGAGCATCGTCGCAAGGGGTGTCAACTGAACCATGATGAAAGGGATATTGTTAAACAAATAGGAAAACATCAAGACCGTCGAGACATCAGCATCAATAAAATCGTCGATTTTCAGGATAAACTCGATAACGAGATACATGGTGAGAAAAGAGAACAGAAAAAGCCCAAAGAGCTTCAGGAATTCCCTGGAAAAATACTTTGTTAGTATCTTCATGAAATCCGACCTGGATGCTGGGTCATTGCCATCTGACAGGCATTATAAATTCAATTGCGCTCAAAATTGGTCACAAACTTTCGCCGCGTTATATTTAAATTTAAACGGATGAATCTCATCTTTTGTGTTTGAAATCCGCAATCCGCAATCCAAAACCCAAAAGTTCGGGTTTAGGCTCCTGGTGTGCGCAAACTTGCCAGGAAATAAATTGGACGCTCATTTGCGACACGCCGAAAGAGATAGATAGAGCAAATCAAGAGAAAAAGATCTGGAATCCACACGCCGATTACTGGTGGTATGGTGCCTGTCGCACAGATATTT
>JAYEIR010000273.1:0-8170 GCA_034660135.1 Thermodesulfobacteriota bacterium | reverse complement strand
GGCAGCGTGGTGAACTGCAGGTTCCCCGCGGCCGTAGCTGCGAGGATGCAGATCGGGCACTTTATAACGGAGATCATATACAGGGCAATGGCCGGGGTCCTGCCCGACAGGGTAATAGCGGGCAGCGGCGGCACGCCGGCTACAATGAATGTGTTTTACGGGAAGATGAATGACGGAAGGCCGTGGCATTCCGTGATTATCAGGGGCGGCGGTATGGGTGCCAGTTCTTCCAATGATGGCTATTATGACTATATATTCCCTGCAAACGGGGCCAATACACCGGTGGAGATCCTTGAGAGCGATACCCCCCTTATTGTGGAGAAAAGAGAACTCCTTGCCGATTCAGGAGGACCGGGCAGGATGAAGGGAGGGCTTGGTAGAAGGGTGGTTTTCAGGGCGCCTGATGATGAGTATGCCCCCACACCGCCCGTGAACCTCGGCATTCAATCGGGAAGGTTTCGTTATCCTCCCGAGGGTCTGTTCGGGGGTGGCTATGGGTCAAAGGCACGGTTTCTGATCAACGGGAGGCCTGGGAATTCATACGGCCTGACTCAATTCGGTCCTGGTGATGTGGTTACAATGGATGCGGCAGGTGGAGGGGGATATGGAGACCCACTGGAACGTGATCCGGAACTAATTGAAATGGATGTGGCTGATGAATATGTCAGTGTGGAGAAAGCCAGGGAGAATTACGGTGTGGTGATTGACCCGAAAACCTTGAAGTTGAATGTCGGCGAAACTGCGAAGTTGCGTGGGTCTTTGAAGGACTAACTTTACCCGAGGCAATGACATGAGGTGATTTTCAAGAAACGCCATTTCTCATATGGAGAGATGGCGTTTTGTTGTTCAAGTACGACATGCGGAATTCCAGGGTATTGAATATTCTAAATTTTTCGTGGGAATTTTACTTACTGAATTAGCCGGGCGTCTTGAAATCAGTGTTCCCGGAGCTGGATACTCGGTGGAGAGGGGCGAGATAATTGCAATCGAAAACGGTTATCGGTTAATTGAATAATTATATTCATATAAGGAGGTCTTGCGATGTCAAAATATACTCATGGAATTTTACCGGATTTAGTTGAAGGCGCAGCGAATATATTCACAAGGGGAAAGTTGGTTTCGCCAAAGTACAAGAGAACCGCATTTCCGGCATGGGATGTCAAACTTGATGATTATGTCTTGTTCTCAAATGCGAATATTATTGATGTGGATCAAGGGAGAATAGAAGAATGTCGGGGCATACTAGTCCGTAATGGCAAAATCGAAAAAATGCTTCTGCAAAATGAAGTAGATGATGCGAGAAAGCGTTATCCGGTCAAAAAAGAAGTGGACTGTCACGACAACTATCTGATGCCCGGGTTGAGTGATACTCATGCGCATATTTCGAGTTTAATCGAATCGATAAGTTTCAAGGCAATCCCGTATCTGCAACAACAGCGGGAGAAAAACTGTGAAGTGGCAATCCAAAATGGAACAACCTTTATTCGGGACGTAGGAGCCAGCGAAACTCCGAAGATGTACCTGCGGAAAGAAATTGAGGGAACCCGGCTTATTGGCCCAACGATGATAACATCTTATACGGCTGTCATTCCAAAAGGCGGTATGTGGGACTATGGCAAATTGATAAATAAAATAGCGGAAGTAGCACTCTTTGGAGGTAAATTTCTATATTTTATCAAATCACGTAATGAGTTGCTCGAACGCCTGGAACATAACATGGCGATAGGCGCTGAACTCATAAAAACCTATCAGGAAGAAAAGCCGCTTTACGGTTTCAAGCAAGATACTATCTACAAAATGTGGAGTATGGATGATTTGCGAACTATTGTTGAGTTTGCCAAAAAACATCAAAAACGGATTGCTTGTCATGCAATGTTTATTAAGGGGGCAAGAATGGCGATAGAAGCCGGGGTCAACTCATTGGAACACATGACCGTTGATTCGGAATATACTTTAGAAGACGCTGAAAAAATGGCAGAGAAGAATATTGCTATCGTGCCTACATTGGGAGTCGGTTTGTATTTAGCGATAGAACTTGGCAAACAGGGATATTATAATGACAACGATCTTCAATATTTTAAGGAATATCGCAAGAAAGTTGCCCCTCGTTTTATCCGTGATTCAGTAGTGCCCGAGTTTCAGGCAGCATATCTCAACTTAGCAAAAAACCTTGATGAAGGATACAAAAACAATAAGATGCCGATGATTGGCCCAATCTGGCCAGATAGAGTCACAGGCTTTGCGCATTTTGTTAGAAAGAGTTTTGAAAACTTCAGGAAAGCAGGTGTCAAAGTTGGGATTGGAACAGACGGTGGCCTGGGCATATCATTTACAGGCTTATTGGAACCTGAACTGCATTTGTCGAACTATTTGGGATATTCTGTGCAGGAAATCCTAAGAATGGCTACCTTAGGCAATATGGAGATATGTGGCTTAGAAAAGGAACGGGGTTCAATAACAACAGGGAAAGTAGCCGATTTATTGCTTCTGCGGTCAAACCCCCTGGATTCTCTTGATAATGTCAGGACGATAGAAAAGGTATTTAAAGATGGTCGGTTATACTATCAAAATGCACTTTCAGGGAAGTAAAGGGGGACGTCCTTAAATAATCAAATAACTTGACAGCAAACAATTGTAAGAATAATTTGTGGTCATGCCCAGGATAGCCCGACTTGATACTCCCGGCCTCTTGCATCATATCATGATAAGGGGGATAGAGCGCCGCAGGATATTCAATGATGATAAAGATCGCAAAAACTTTATTGAGCGGCTTTCTATTCTCCTACCGGAAACCAAGACCCAATGCTATGCATGCGGGGAGAGGGGACGCTCTTTTAAAATTGAATTGAAATCATGCTTATCAATTGAGTTGTTAAATTTTAAAAGAGCGTCCCGCTATCTTTTACTTGCTCAATGATGCCCTTGTCCCTCAGCGAATAGAGCATGTAGCGTGTGATGCCGTGCTTGATGGCCTCGCTCATTCGAAGCCGGCCACCGTGCTTGCGGAAAATTTCTTCAGGTTGTTTTTTTATTTCTGGCTTCAAACAAAGCGTCCTCACTTGTTTTCAAGTGGCAACAATATGTCTGATTTTTGCCAAAAAGTCAAGGGCAATCTGAAAATTACACGAACCTGGGGGCGGACGAGGATTAAGTTATTGGATTATTTAAGGACGTCCCCCTGAGTTTGGACATCAGCTCTTCAGACACTTCCTTGACTCCCGGTCTTCCATCCAGCCCGATTATCTTGGGAATCCCATTGTTTTTCGCTGAAATTTCTTTAAAGAAAATGACGCCGGCCATAGTACCGTTTTCAGTATCGTAGTAGATGTTGTGGCGTTGATCAATGGCCTCTTCGTCCTGATCGTCTGAGCGGGTCTTGAGTTCTCCACCGCACACCCTGCATTTGTCACCATCCGGCTTTATTGCATCAATATAGATATTATTGGGATGGTTGTTGTCATTTACACACAAACGCCGGCCCATGATACGATTCTTTGCGATTTCTCTGTCCAGCAGGATTTCAATCACAATATCAACGTTGATGCCCTCTTTCTCAAGGGCCTTACCCAGTTCCTGGGCCTGCACAAGATTCCTCGGAAAGCCGTCTAACAGCCACCCGCTCTTGCAATCATCTTCTTTCAACCGATCAAGAATCATGGGGATCGTAATGCTGTCCGGAACCAGCCCACCCTGATCTATATAATCCTTCGCCTGTTTCCCCAGGTCCGTGCCTCGTGAAATATTATCCCTGAAAATCACGCCGGTCTCAATATGGGGAATCCCAAATTTTTCCTTTACTATTGCGCCCTGTGTGCCTTTGCCACTTCCATTCGGCCCGAAAAAAAGTATCTTCATCTCTATCTCCTTTTCAATCAAATTTGATGACTTAAAGTCATAAAACAGACGGCCCGGAAAGACCTTCTACCAAACCGTCAGATTTTCGGAATTTCAAACAAGTCCGGTGTTTACTCGATCATAAAATAATTTTAAAGACACTAACTGAGCCCGATAAAGGCTGACATCAGGTCATATCCCTTCTCAAAAATGAGATCTGATTGCTTCGCATATTGCTCTGTAAATCCCGCCCCTTCAGAAACCGATTCAAGCTCCTTCTTGCCGGCCCACGCAAATGGAGCGGGGTCGCTTGTATGGGTCCTTTTACAGATAGGTGTATAATGATCGCTTGCAACCATTATCCGGTAGTCATCAAAGACAGTCATTCCTTGCAGGACAGTACCCACTACCTTTTCGTCAAAGGCCTCGATCGCCAGAATTTTTTCCTCAATATTTCCGTCATGCCCGGCCTCATCCGGTGCCTCAACGTGGACCAGCACAAAGTCAAGATGCTCAAACCCTTTTAGCGCGCCTTCAGCCTTCCCGCGATAATTAGTATTTAGAAGACCGGTGGCGCCCTTCACATAAATAGATTCAAAGCCGGCATAATGACCGATCCCTTTTAGCAGGTCAACAGCCGAAATAACACCCCCGTTCAGGCCGAACCTGTCGTAGAACAAGGGGAGGTCTGGGGCCTTGCCCTGTCCCCATAACCAAATGGAATTCGCCTCTTTGAGGCCCTTTTCCCTTCTTTTGACGTTGACCGGATGATCCTGAAGATAGTCCCATGAATGACGAATAATCCCCGGGATCGGATTCTCACCCGCATGATTCAGATACGGTGCCACATTTTGATCCAGCAGGTCGTGCGGCGGGATGGTTTCGATCTCAACAGGGCCATTATTCCACACAAATAAATGCCGGTAAGCCACACCCTGATATATACTCACCCTGGGGATATCCACCTGCTGCTTTGTGGTCTCTATGATGTGCTCTGCCTCTCCCGTGGAGATATCACCCGAGCTGTGGCTCACCATAAGGATTTCGTTATCAGACTTGCGGTTCAGGGTTACCAGATTCATCCGGAATGCAACATCATCGGACTTCAGTTTCACGCCCATGCTTGCGGCCTCAAGCGGGGCACGCCCCGTGTGACAAACCTGCGGATCATAGCCAAGGAGCGAAAGGTTGGCAACATCACTGCCCGGTTCCATGCCTTGTGGAATCGTTTTCACAAGCCCGATCCGGCATGAGGCGATCAGGTCCATATTAGGAGTTCGAGCAACCTCAAGAGGTGTTCTCCCTCCTAATTCCGGAAGAGGGTAATCAGCCATACCATCTCCGACCAGGAGGACATATTTTGTTGTGCTGTGATTTCGGATCATGGGCCTATCTGCCTTCCACACGAATCATGACGGTCCTGCCGGTCAATGCGTCCAATTCATCTATCAATGATATGGCCCTTTGAACATCCTTCTCCCGGGCCTCATGGGTCAGCATGACAATGGGCACAGACCCGTTATGATCCCTGTCTTTCTGAATAACAGAGGAAATGCTGATTTGGTGTTCGCCCAAAATTCCCGCTATTTTTGAAAGAACGCCTGGTTTGTCTAAGGCTGAAAACCTGAAATAGTATGCACTGACTAAATCGTCCATGGCCTGAATTGAAACCTTTTCACCCAATGAATGTACAAAACCCAGAGGGGGCATCAGGCCTGTCTGTCCGGCACAGATCTGTCTTGCCAGTTCCATAATATCTGAAACCACGGCGCTTCCGGTTGGCCTTCTTCCTGCACCCAGACCGTAATAGAGATTCGGCCCCACAAAATCGCCCTCAATGTAAATCGCGTTGTACGCCTCATTGACATTGGCCAGGATGTGGTCTTTCAAAATCATGGCAGGATGAACTCTGGCCTCCATTTGATGCCCCTGATTCCTCGCTATTGCCAGGAGTTTGACACTGTAACCAAATTCACCTGCAAAACGGATATCGTCCGGCGTCAAAAGGTCGATACCTTCTTTGTAGATATCCTTGGAAGAAACCACTGTGCCGAGAGCGATAGACATAAGGATGGCCAGTTTGTGGGCCGCGTCAGTTCCGTCCACATCCAGGGTCGGTGGATCTTCAGCAAAACCCAGGTCTATGGCCTCCTGAACAACCCTGCCATAGGGAAGGCCCTCCTGGGTCATTCTTGTGAGAATGTAGTTGGAAGTCCCGTTCAGGATCCCCATCATAGCCTGAATTCGATTTGCACACAGGCCCCGCCTCATGGCGCCTATAATCGGGATTCCACCAGCCACACTTGCCTCAAAGGCTATCCCAACACCATTTCGCCTTGCTGTATCGTATATTTCCTCACCATGGTCAGCAAGGAGGGCCTTATTGGCGGTCACCACATGCTTTCCCCTTTCCATTGCCATGAGGATATACTTCCGCGCCTCTTTCAGCCCACCTATAAGTTCCACAACTATATGTATCCCCGGATCATCAATCACATCCATGGCATTGACGGTCAACAGGTCATTGCCCACAGGAACACCTCTATCAGACTCAATATCAAGATCGGCAATCTTCTTGACATCCACGTAAGTTCCGACCCGGTCCCTGATTATGTTCCTGTTTGTCGTGAGCACCTCAAACGTTCCGGCTCCCACAGTTCCAAATCCGATAATCCCAACATTGATCTGTGACATAGTCTCCTCTCATGGCTCGATACTGAGCCGTTGAGCAGTAAAAGGGTCAAGTGATTCACGATGCATAAAGGTTTTAAAGTATCCGCCTGATTCCCCTGATACCCTGTTTGATCCGGTGCGGATTTTCCACCAGGGCGAAACGGACGTAATCGTCACCATATTCTCCGAACCCTATACCGGGTGAAACAGCAACCTTTGCTTTCTCGATCAGCATCTTTGAAAATTCCACTGAGCCCATGTCTCCAAATTTCTCCGGAATCTTTGCCCAGACAAACATTGTTGCTTTGGGCTTTTCTATGGACCATCCAACACGGTTCAAACCATCAACCAGAACATCGCGGCGTTCTCTGTAGGTCTCCACTATCTCTGTTACGCAATCATACGGCCCGTTAATTGCTATTATGGATGCAATTTGAATGGGTTGAAACACTCCATAATCCAGGTAGCTCTTTATTCTTCGCAATGCACCGACCAAATCAGGGTTTCCAACACAAAACCCGACACGCCAGCCCGGCATGGAATAGCTTTTGGAAAGACTGAAGAATTCCACACCGATGTCCTTTGCACCGGGAACCTGGAGAAAACTGGGCGGTTTGTAACCATCAAACACCAGATCCGCATAAGCAAAATCATGGATAACGATCATATCGTGTTCTTTGCAGAAGTCGACGATCTTTTCAAAAAACCCAATATCCACAACCGATGTTGTTGGATTGTGAGGATAGGAAATAATCAGCATCTTGGGGTTCGGCCAGGTCTGCTTGGTGGCGGCAAGCAAGTCTTCAAAAAAATCTCTGTCCGGCCCAATAGGGATACTTCTCAGGTCACCACCGGCAATAATAGCGGAATAAGGATGTATCGGATACGTTGGATTCGGCGCAAATACCACATCACCCGGGTTGATAGTGGCAAGCACCAGATTAGAGAGACCCTCTTTTACTCCTATGGTGACAATGGCCTCTTCGTCCGGATCCAGATCCACATCAAAACGTCGCTTGTACAAATCACAAATAGCACGTCTCAGCTTTGTAATACCCATGGACGCTGAATATCTGTGGTTATGCCCCTTTTTTGCGGCCTCGATCAGTTTGTCCACGATATGCTTGGGTGTAGGGATATCAGGATTTCCCATCCCCAGATCTATAATATCTTCTCCTCTGTGTCTTGCCTGGATCTTAATCTCGTTGACAGTTGCAAAGACATAAGGAGGCAACCGACTCATTCTCATAAATTCTCGCATGTTCACAATCTCCAAAAAATCTAACAAAAACCGCCGGGCACAAAATATCCGATGCCCGGCCAGAAGGCTGGTCAACCAGGAAATACAAACTTTCTTAATACCATAAAACCCGACAGGAATCAAACCTAACTGCGAAAGAAAACATTTAGTTTCTCTCTTTTTGGCGATGGTCCGGTTAAACAACGACCTGCTAATTGGGGACGGGTTCACATTTTTCTTGAAATTGGAGCCCCGTTTCGTTAGTTGTTTCCTTGAAGCAATTGAATTGATATAAAATGTGAACCCGTCCCCAATTCCACAAATTCCACAGACAATGAACACTATCAGAAAAACAATAAATAAAGCAAACCGGACTATCTCTAAACACCACATGCTCAGACACGGGGACCGGGTTATCGTGGC
>JAYEIR010000272.1:0-1536 GCA_034660135.1 Thermodesulfobacteriota bacterium | reverse complement strand
AACCTGGAGCATATGAAGAACATGAAAACACGGAAAGGTAATCCCCTCTATTCTATTCGTATCACCCGTTCTTTCAGGGCCGTTATCTCCACTGACGGCGATTATCTGCGTTTTATTTCCCTTCATCATGATCACGATTCAGCCTATAAGAAGTAGAGGTTGTAACGTTAGGGGTTATACTGATTAATAGATCGTTTTCTTTTTTAAATCTGCAATCCGAAATCTGAAATCTGAAATCGTGTCTGAATCACGCCAAGGCGTCATTCAGACACTAATCACTGTCCCCCTTCAGCGTAAACTTCCCGGCCGCTGTGGTGGATGCCGCATAGGCATCCCTTGCCCCGAAGAAACTCCTGACCGCAGGCTTTTTGTAAGCAATATAACCGGCAACACCCGCCGCTGCCGCCACTGATGATCGCTTGATCGCCTTTTTGCAAAACTCCCGGCGACTCACGGAAATGGCCTCCGATTTCTGTTTTCCATTCATATCGTTACCCTTTGGATTGATGCCCCAGTTAAACAAGAAAAGATAGGTTTAACGGGGTAAAATTGAAAAAACCCGCAATCCCGCTAAAGACGGGATTTCCGCTGCGCTACAACCAGTACCCGATACCCACCCTACACCCTAAAAATGACAGAGCGAAGCGACATCATTATTCGATGTTCGACGTTCGATGTTCATCTTCCCCCTCTCCTCAAGGCGTCAGACTCACGGCCGGGGGGCCCGGCATAAGGTATAATCAGGTTGAGGATTACCCGCCCTTCCTGGTCAAGCTGCTGCAACAAAAACTTTGACTTCTTTCTCTAAGCGATCACCTAAAGTCATTTTCGCCATCTCAGTATCGTAATGAGTTTGAATGCCGGTCCAAAAATCAACAGACATTCCAAAATAACGGGCCAGTCTTAGAGCTGTGTCAGCACTAATTCCTCTCTCACCATGAACAATTTTGTTTATTCGCATGGCCGGAACACCAATATCGTTTGCAAGCCGGTACTGGGATATGCCCATTGGCTTTAACAATTCTTCAAGCAGTATTTCGCCAGGATGTGTTGGGGGAAAATCTCTCATTGTGTTACCTCCTCAATGATAGTCAACTATCTCATATCTCAACACCATATACGCCGTCTCCACGCCATTCAAAACAAATACGCCACTGGTTGTTAATACGTATACTGTGCTGTCTTTCACGGTTGCCGCTCAATGCCTCCAGACGATTAGCAGGCGGAATTCGAAGATCGCTAAGGTTGGCTGCTCTATGGATCATAATAAGTTTTCTTTCCGCAAGTCGCTGTATGTCATGTGGCAATTTTTTAGAGAACCGACCTTGAAATATTTTTTCACTCTCTTTGCATTTAAACAATTTTATCATATCAAATACAATAACCCATAAAGATATTATCGTCAAGGGTTATTATTTCTCTCGATTGAAAAAACAGCCTCACGCCCCAGTACCATCTACCGGAGCTACGGGGCAGGCGGGGCAGGCAAAGGCGCGGATGGGGTGGGAAGCCGTTATGAGTGGTGATGGTGTCCCG
>JAYEIR010000271.1:0-1543 GCA_034660135.1 Thermodesulfobacteriota bacterium | reverse complement strand
TTGCTCATTTTGGCTTCTTTCCAATCCGGTTTTCTATCAATTTGTTAAAATCAATTACAACTCTCCCATGGGCTTCACCAGCATTCCATCCGCTTCCAGCTCTTCCCGAATAGCCCTCACCAGTTCCACCGCCATAGGTGTATCACCATGAACACAAAGGGTTTGAATATCTAAATGAACTGGAGTTCCATCCACGGCAATCACTTTGCCCTCTTTCGCCATCATCAAAGCACGTTCGGCAACGTCCCGAGCGTCCCTGACAACAGCCCCCGGCAGGCGCCGGGACAGCAGTGTCCCCTCAGGTGTGTAAGCCCGGTCAGGAAACGCTTCGTAAACCACTTTGAGACCCACATCACGGGCAATCTTGGTCATAAATTTTTCCTTTGCGCCGGCCAAAGCCACGCACATGAGTTCAGGATCCACACTGACGATGGCCTCTGCAATTACCCGGGCAACTCCCTCGTCCTCAGCGGCCGTGTTATACAGGCTGCCGTGAGGCTTCACGTGGCGCAGCCTGGTCCCGTGAACGGCACAAAATGCCTGAAGAGTGCCAATCTGATACACCACATACTTACGAATTTCCTCCAGTGTACAATCCATATTTCTGCGCCCAAATCCCTGCAGATCTGGATATCCCGGATGTGCGCCGACAGCGACATTATGTTCAACCGCCAGTTTTACTGTCCTGTCCAGTACCAGTGGATCCCCGGCATGAAAACCACAGGCAATGTTGGCCGATGTAATATACTTGATAACCTCATCATCCATACCTATCGTATAGGCGCCAAAACTCTCACCCATGTCACAGTTCAGGTCTATTTTTTTCACAAAGACTCCTTTCTGTCATTTTTGCAGTCTGCCCTTGCAGGCCTCCTGTTTCATAAGATCCGGCAAACACAAGGCAATCTGAGGTAAAACCGTTATTAATACCGTCGCCACACATAAAAGCAAAAAGAATGGCAAGGCGGCTTCCTCCCTCTCAAAAAGGAAACTATCCCCCCATCATATTGGGCAGGACGGTAACAATTTCTGGGAATACCACAATCATCGCCAGACCAATGATAAGCAACAGGAAAAAGGGTATAGCCGCATAGGCAACTCTCAGGATATCGATGCCGGTCAGCCCCTGAATGACAAACAGGTTGAACCCCACCGGCGGAGTAATCTGGGCCATTTCCACAACAATAACCAGAAAAATTCCGAACCAGAGAGGATCTATGCCTGCCTGTTCGACCATCGGCATGATCACCGAAGTGGTCAATACCACCACGGAGATTCCGTCGAGAAAACAGCCCATGACGATAAAAAAGAAGGTCAGGGCCAGAAGAAGCGCGTAGGGTGACAACTGCATGGTACCTATCCAGATTGCCAGCATTTTCGGAATCCCGGTAAACGCCATTGCCACTGTAAGGAATGCGGCACCGGCCAGGATAAAGGAGATCATACAGGAGGTTTTTGTCGCGCCCATCAGCCCCTGGAGAAAACTCTCTTTGGTAAGCGACCCGGTGTACCAGGAGAGGAACAGGGCGAGCAGGACTCCGAC
>JAYEIR010000270.1:25426-30090 GCA_034660135.1 Thermodesulfobacteriota bacterium | reverse complement strand
TTCCTGGCCTCTTCTGATAACCGCTGTAAAAATCAGAGACGTCGAGACCTCAACATTGATAATTGTCAAACAATCTCGCAAACCGGGGGTATCTTAACCATGCCTGCAAAAACCCTTCAAACACCACTTTACGAGTGGCACCTTTCAAAAAAGGCCAACATGGCCCGCTTTGGCGACTATCTAATGCCCATGTGGTATCCAACCGGGGCCAAATCTGAACACCTCGCCGTACTGACCGACTCAGGTTTGTTTGACACCAGCCATATGGCCGCCTTGCAAATCAAAGGCCCCAATGCACTGGAATTTCTTCAGTCCTGCGTTACCAAGGATTTGAACCATTGCACCGGCAAGGCCAAAAAGCCCCTGCAACCCGGTCGCTGCACTTACGGGGCCTTTCTTAATACGCAAGGCGAGATCGTAGACGAGGCCATCATTTTCCAGATCGATGCAGACACCTACATTTTGATCCTTAATGCCGGTATGGGCGCAATCGTTTCACAGTATCTAACCGGTCTTCAAGCAAACTATCAGGTCAAGATCACCAATCTAACCGGCCGGTTTGCCAAACTGGATCTTCAAGGCCCCTATTCTGCAAAAATCCTGCAAAAACTTTTAAAAAATCCTTCCGCAGTGTTTGCTCAAATGCCCTACTTTGCCTTCAAAGGAACTGGTGGTCTAATGCCTGGCCCCAGCAGTGTCGAACTGATCGATAATACCCCATTGATGGTATCACGGACAGGATACACCGGCGAATTTGGATTTGAGCTTTTCGTGGCATCCGAAGACCTAATAAAGGTCTGGACAATGATCCTTGATGCCGGCCATGTCATCCCGTGCGGACTGGCCGCCCGGGATTCACTCAGGGCCGGCGCAGTATTGCCTCTCGCGCACCAGGATATCGGCCCTTGGCCGTTCATTAATCATCCATGGCCTTTTTCTCTGCCCTTTAATGAAGACAAATCAGGTTTTACCAAGACCTTTATTGGAGATCAAGCCCTTTTGAAGGTGTCAACCCCGCAATACACTTATCCCTTTGTCGGCTATGACCTGCGCAAGGTTTCCGTATCAGAGGAGACCGCGGTGTTGGACAAAAGCGGCCAAAAAACAGGAAGAGTACTCACCTGCGCAACAGACATGGGTATCGGGTGGGTTGGCGACCGCATCTACAGTATTGCCAGTCCCGACAAACCGCAGGATTTTGCGCCAAAAGGTTTGTGTTGTGGTTTTATCCTCGTCCGGGAACCATTGGATTATGGCCAGATATTGGAGCTACAAGACCAGCGCCGCACAATTAAGGTCATTGTAGTAAAGGATATAAGGCCGGATCGAAGCGCACGCCGCCCCCTATCAGAGTTTCTCTAAGGATAATAAGGATTCAAGGTGTCGAGATCAGGGGTTTGAGTGGAAGCTAAAAGTACGTATTAAATCGTTGGAAAGCACTCGGTCTCCTGAATCCTCTAACCCTTTACATCAACTAATCAGGAGAAGAGCCAAAAATAAGGAGAAAACGCCATGAAAGAAATCAACGAGCTGTATTTACCCGATGACGTCAAGTATACTGATGATCACGAATGGGCGCGCCAGGACGGCGAAAGCGTGACCGTGGGCATTTCGGATTACGCTACGGATCAGATGGGAGACATTGTATACGTGGAATTACCCGAAGTTGGTCGCACCTTCAAACAGGACGAAGAATTCGGCACCGTTGAATCCGTCAAGGCCGTCTCCGAACTGTATATGCCCGTAAGCGGGGAGATTGTCTCCATTAACAGCGCATTGGAAGATGCCCCGGAGTTAGTCAATAACGACCCATACCAGCAAGGATGGATGATCAAGTTGACGCCATCCGATGTGAGTGAGATGGATTCGCTTAAAGATAAAAACGCTTACCTTGAAATGTTGAAAGGATAGGGGCATGCGCTATCTACCGCACACTGATGAAGACATCGCGGAAATGCTTGAAATCGTCGGGGCCGCTTCCCTCGATGCTTTGTTTAAAGATGTCCCTGACAACTGCCGCAGGTTGGACATGGATTTACCTGAAGCATTCAGCGAATGGGCCTTAGATCGTTATATGGATGATCTGGCTGCTCGCACGGCCGTTGCTCCCGAATACCAGGTTTTTATGGGCGCGGGCCGTTATCATCATTACATTCCAGCCGCAGCATCCTACCTGATCAGCCGCTCGGAGTTTGCAACCTCCTACACCCCATATCAACCGGAAATCAGTCAGGGAACCCTGCAGGCCATTTATGAATATCAGACACTTGCGGCACGACTGATGGGCGTTGAGGTCTCTACTGCCTCCCATTATGACGGGGCTACAGCCTTAGCCGAAGCACTGCTGATGGCAATCCGCATAACTCGCAAGACGAGGGTGGCTATCTCCCAGGCCATTCACCCGCTGTTTCGCCGCGTGGTGCAAACCTATTTTGATCCAACCGACTATGAAATCATCGAGCTTCCCTACCTTGAAAGCGGGCGGACCGACATGTCCATTTTACAGGACATGGAAGATGTGGCGGCCGTTGCCATCCAGTCGCCCAACTTTTTCGGGTGCATTGAAGATCCGGATATCGCCGACAAAATCCACTCCAAAGGGGCACTGTTTATCACCGCTTTTACCGAAGCCCTGGCCTATGGCCTTTTGAAAAGCCCGGGTAGTCAAGGGGCCGATATCGTGTGCGGCGAGGGGCAAAGCCTGGGCATACCCATCTCTTTCGGTGGTCCTGGATTGGGCATGTTAGGCAGTAAATCCAAATTTGTACGCAACTTGCCGGGAAGGCTGGTGGGACGTACCAAAGATATGGACGGTCAAGACGGATTCGTACTTACCCTGGCCACACGGGAGCAGCATATCCGACGTGAAAAGGCCACTTCCAACATCTGCACCAATAACAGCCTTTGCGCACTGGCGGCTGTTATATACATGGCATCCCTCGGAGGGACCGGTTTCAGGCACTTGGCCCAGCTCAATCATGACAAGGCGCAATACCTTAAAAACGCCTTGCAATCGGCTGGTTTTAAGCTCCCATTTGAAGCCCCTTGTTTTAATGAATTTGTGGTCGAGTTTCCCGCCGGATTTGAGGCAACCTACCAGCGTTTGCTTGCAAAGAAGGTCGTGGCAGGTCTTCCTCTGGCGCAATACTACCCTGAATTACCTCACCATTATTTGTTGTGCGCGACCGAAACCATATCTAAGGCCGATATGGATATGCTGGTCAGGGAGGTGCAATCATGAATAACCGTTCAGGAATTAGAGGCCTGATCTTAAACGAGGGTTTACTCTGGGAAAAAGGACGCAAGGGACGCAGCGGATTCTCGCTTCCCGAGAGAGACGTGCCAATAACTTTGCTTGATGCTGATCTTCTTGGAGATGGCCCTGATTTTCCGGATCTAAGTGAAGTGGACGTGGTACGCCATTTCACACGCCTGTCGACTTGGAATTTCGGTGTTGATACGGGCATGTACCCGCTTGGTTCATGCACCATGAAATACAATCCCAAGACCAACGAAAGACAGGCGGCCTTGCCCGGCCTCGCCAATGCGCACCCGTTGATGCCGGATGAATACATGCAAGGGGCACTGGAATTGATGTATCGGCTGGAGCGCTTTCTCGTGGAAATCACCGGACTTGACGCAGCAAGCCTCCAGCCCGGCGCCGGTGCACACGGTGAATTGACCGGCATGCTGCTGATATACGCCTATCATAAAAGCCGGGGAGATATTCGCTCAAAGATTATCATCCCGGACACGGCCCATGGGACCAATCCCGCCAGTGCCGCCCTGTGCGGCTATAAACCGGTATCAGTCACATCCAGCACCAGAGGTGTGCTTGATGCGGAAGATATCGCCGCTGTAATGGACGAACAAACCGCCGGTATTATGATCACAAATCCCAACACGCTCGGTCTTTTTGAAGAAAACATAAAAAAAATCACTGAGATCGTGCATAATAAAGGCGGTCTGGTATACTGCGACGGGGCGAATATGAATGCAGTCATGGGCATGGTCGATATGAAGGCGGCTGGGATCGACGTGATCCATTTAAACCTGCACAAGACTTTCTCCACACCCCATGGCGGCGGAGGTCCCGGAGCAGGCCCGGTGTGTGTCAATCAAAGGCTTAAACCATTCTTGCCTGTCCCGCGGGTACTCAGCACAGATCGGGGCTATCAGCTTTCAGAGGATTTTCCTCAATCCATCGGCAAGCTCATGACCTTTTACGGGCATTTTGGTGTCCTTGTCCGGGCATACTGCTACATATTAACCATGGGACCTGATGGGCTTAAAAAGGCCAGCCAACTGGCCGTACTTAACGCCAACTATATCAAAGAGCACCTTAAGGACATCTTTCATCTGCCTTTCGACAGACCCTGCATGCACGAAGTTGTTTTCTCAGATAAGTACCAGCAGGCCTGTAATGTTACCACGCTGGATATGGCCAAACGCCTAATGGACTATGGCTTTCATCCACCGACGATTTACTTTCCTCTGGTGGTGCCAGGAGCCATCATGATCGAACCTACGGAAACTGAATCAAAAGAAGATCTGGACCAATTCATCGCGACCCTGCGTTCCATCGACCAAGAGGCCCGGGAAAACCCTGAAATAGTCACAGGCGCCCCATCTGTTCCGAAAGTTCGAAGGCTCGATGAGACCAC
>JAYEIR010000270.1:0-25326 GCA_034660135.1 Thermodesulfobacteriota bacterium | reverse complement strand
CTACTCAGGTTCAAAGGGGCAGAGGCACAAAGGGTTAACGTCCTTTAACTTTAGGCATTTTAGGCACTTGTCAGTAAGGCCACGTCCTCTCGGCGTGGATTTTTTACGAATCCGTTCTATGAATAGCCATGCCATAAATGTCAATCAGCCAACTTGTCATTGGGTGGAACTACCCATTATCCCCTATCGTCAAATCCTGGCACTACAGCGGAAGCTCGTTGCCGCACGGGTCAGCGGGCAATTAACCGAAGATGTGGTGCTGGTCTTGGAGCATCCACCTGTTTTTACACTGGGGCGTCGAGGAGGTTCCGAAAACCTGATGATATCCGAGACCCTACTGCATAAAGCAGGCATCGAAATGGTCCAATGCGAACGCGGGGGCAACATTACCTATCACGGGCCGGGGCAGCTCGTAGCTTATCCCATCATCAATTTACGAGCGGCAAACTTGTCAGTACGCAGTTATGTAGGCGGCCTCGAAGAGGTCATGATTCGAACCGCCGCCCACTGGGGTATCCAGGCCCACAGGGATCCTGAAAACCGTGGTGTCTGGCTCGGTCTGAACAAACTGGGCAGCATCGGCATCTGCATCCGGCATGGTGTCTGTTTTCACGGGCTTGCCTTAAACGTTCAGCCGAATCTGGAACCTTTTACCTGGATTAAACCATGCGGACTGCAGGATATTGAAATCGTGTCCATGGAAAGCGTCCTGTCGCACAAGATTCCCATGGCAGAAGTGCGCAAGGTTTTCAAAAGCCGGTTTATAGAAACATTTGAAGTGCAGCCTGTTGCAGCCACTGTGGAAGAATTGACAGCCGTATAACCTGTGAAAGAGAATCTCTAAGATTGGACCTGGCAGGACCTATGAGTACCCATCCTATCAGTATCAAAAAACCGAAATGGCTTAGACGGCATTTGCCCACCGGGCCGGAATATGAACAAATCAAGACACTTCTTCGCAACAAGCAGTTGAATACCGTCTGTCAGGAAGCCCGGTGCCCCAATCAATTTGAATGTTTCTCAAAGCGCACGGCAGCGTTTTTAATACTTGGATCAAAATGCACACGCAACTGCCGTTTCTGTAATATCGAAACCGGTCCCTCCGGACAGCCCGATCCTGAAGAACCTGTTCGCGTCGCCGAAGCAGCGGCCACTCTGCAACTACGTTACGTGGTAATAACTTCAGTCACCCGCGACGATTTGCCGGACGGGGGTGCCGGTATTTTTGCACAAACAATTGAAGAAATACGCCGGCGCCTTCCCCAAACGAAAATAGAGGTCTTGATCCCTGATTTCCAGGGTGATAAATCGGCATTACAAACGGTCCTGCAAGCATCCCCCGACATTCTCAACCACAACATTGAAACCGTTTCCCGTCTTTATACTGTGGTACGACCCCAGGCTGATTACCTCAGATCACTTCATGTGTTATTCGAAGCCGACCAATGGACACCTGCCATAGCATCAAAATCAGGAATAATGCTCGGCCTCGGCGAGACCAACGATGAAATAGAACGTACTCTTCAAGATATCTATGACGTTAATTGCAGGATATTGACGATGGGCCAATATCTTCAGCCATCATCACAGCATCTCCCGGTGCAGAGATTTATCCCACCAAAAGAATTTGAGCGATGGCGTGACCTTGCCTTACAAATGGGCTATAAAGGAATCGCCAGCGGCCCTTTTGTCAGGAGTTCTTATCACGCACACGAGCTATACCATTTTGTAAAGTCTCAAAGATGATGGTCAAGGCCGGGATATCCCCACTTGCTCGGGATATATCCCTCTGCGCCTCCCGAAGTACACGGAATGGGCATGTTCTGATTTAAGGATTTTATAAACCGCCAGTTTGGCAATATCCTCAATAATAAACCAGATCAGACAATATGCCCAGATCAGGCCGACATATTCCCAGCCCAATGCAGCAGGCATCAGCAGGCCGTAAGCCGCGAGGATAGTGGCTATGCCCTGGGTCACTACAACCGCTGCCAATAGTATGCCCGAGGGACGGCTGGACCAGAAAGGCCCTCTGGTCCTTGCAACGAATACGGTAAGATGTCCCGAAATCATCAGCTTCAGGAATATCATGGTTTGAAGCATCTCTTTTGACAAGCCAAAAATCCTGTCTCCCACGTAGTACAAACCGAAAGTCTCAAATACACCGACAGAACCCAGTGTTATGGCTACGGCAAACACCGTTTTCATATCCCATGCCTCTGGTCTGTCAGAACTGTAGGTCCTGTCATACGCGATAGATATGATGGCGCCGTCATTCAGCAATGCCAGGAGAACAATCATAATTGCAGTCACCGGATAGAAGTTGAAAACCAGGATAGAGAGCGCCATAAAAAAGATCAGGCGGATGGTTTCCGTGATTCGATAGGTTGTGTAGCTGTTCATTCTCTGAAAGGTTTTCCTGCTTTCCTTAATGGCATCGATGATCACGGACAATCCCGGCGAAGTCAAAACAATATCCGCGGCTGATTGAGCGGCATCCGTAGCGCCTTCCACTGCAATACCGACGTCTGCCTTTTTGAGCGCAGGCGAATCATTCACTCCGTCACCGGTCATGGCAACGATATGGTCTTTCTTCTGCAGCACGTCGACAATTTTGTACTTGTGTTCAGGAAAGACCTCGGCAAAGACATCCGTGTGCTCAATCCGGTCATCCGTCTGTGCGTGCTCATGACCGCTTGTTTCACTCAACACTTGCGCATCCATGACCCTCTTTCCCAGGCCCAGCTCTGAGGCCGTTTGTTTTGCAATGGCCATCTGGTCCCCGGTGGCCATTTTGATTGCAACACCCATCTTCCTGGCCGCCTCTATAGTCGCCACGGAGTCCTCTCTTGGGGGATCGAAAAGAGGCAGTATCCCTAATAATTCCCAATCCCCTTTTTCATTGGTCCTGGCAACGCCAAGTGAGCGGAATCCCTTTTCCGCAAAGTCATTGATTGCCTGGTTGACCTTGTCCGCAATTTCATCCCTGTTCCCGGCAAGGGCAAGGATGACCTGTGGAGCTCCCTTGCTTACCCTGAACTCTTTTCCGTCTTTTCTTATCAAGGCCTCTGTTCTTTTTGTCACCGGATCAAAAGGCCGGAAATGCAACACCTCAAAGCCTTGTATCAGCTTCTTGTCCTTTACCCCGTTTATTACTGTAAGGTCGATTGGGTCCTGGTCTTCGGCCCTTGAAGCCAGGGCTGCATAAAGCACGATTTCATCTTCACTTGTTTTGCCGTTCAAAAAAGGAATATTGAGGGAGAGTTTGTTTTGTGTAAGGGTGCCTGTCTTGTCGGAAACGAGGATATCCACCCCGGCCAATTCCTCAATGGCCGCAAGTTTTTTTACGATCGCCTTTTTGCGGGTAAGCAATTTAGCGCCTACAGCCATTGTAACAGAGAGCACGGTCGGCATGGCCACGGGGACGGAGGCAATGGTAAGCACGAGACAGAATTGCAGTATCTCCAGAAACTTATCCCCCCGGAACAGAGAGACGGTTAAGATAATCAGCACCAGGACTATGGCCATCACAATGAGAACATTCCCTATCTTGAGCACTGCCTTCTGGAAATGACTTGTGGTCTGGGTTTGGGCTATTAAAGCGGCGGTCTTTCCAAAAAATGTATCCTTGCCTGTTCCGGTCACAACGGCATCCACCTCACCCTGCTTCATGACCGAACCGGAATAGACCGTATCGCCCGGTCCTTTATCAACAGGCAGGGATTCACCAGTGAGCGCCGCCTGGTCAATTTTGGCTGTCTCTCCTTCAAAAATAAAGGTGTCTGCCGGTACTATATCACCCAGCCTGATCCTGACCACATCGCCGGGAACCAGTTCTCTTGCCTGAATCTCCGTCCAGTTGCCGTCCCGTTTTGCCTTTGCCTTTAAGGCGAGCTTGTCCTTTAATGCGGCCACGGTATTATCAGCCGAGTACTCTTCAACAAAACCTACCAATGCATTCGCTATCAGCAAGACCATGATGATTATAAAATCCGTCAAATCACCCACAAAAGCGGAAAGGATTGCAGCGGCCTCAATCATCCAGGGTATCGGCCCCCAGAAATAGCTGAAGAACTTTAAAATCGGGCTTACCTTTTTCTCCTCAAGCTCATTATAACCGTATTTTGCAATACGGTTTTTCGCCTCCTGAGCAGACAGCCCATTCGCGGTACTCTCTAATCGCTCAAGCACCTCTTCTTTTGTTTCCTTTTCTGCCTGTTTATCAGGCATTCCAGCCGTTGCAGCACTCATGATTCCGCCCTCCACTTGGGTTTGCGACGTATTTCCCAAAAAAACGCCGTATTACCGCGCATACCTTTCGTAAAGTCTGTTTATCTCCTCAACGCCTCCGGACATCAAATCATCAAGGATTTCTTTTACCGATTTTGTCTCGTGAATCATACCGGCGACCTGGCCCATCATCAGGGAGCCCCCGTCCAAATCCCCTGCTGCCGCTTTCTTGAGAGATCCGATGGTAAGGGAGTCTATTTCCTCTCTTCCCTTGCCCTCTTTCTCCATCTTGAGTATTTCTCTGGCAAGCCTGTTTTTGAGGACCCTGAATTGGAGACCTGTTGACCTGCCGGTTATTATGGTGTCGGTATCGCCGGCACTCACAACAGCCTGTTTGTAGTTGTCATGTATCGTGCTCTCCTTTGCCGCCAGGAACCTCGTTCCCATCTGAACGCCTTCAGCCCCCAGGGCAAGGGCGGCAACAAGACCTCTGGCATCAGCTATCCCGCCCGCTGCTACTACGGGTAAATCAGTTTCTTCAACAACCTCCCTGACCAGAACAAGGGTTGATATCTCAGAAGGGCTTATGTTCCCCCCACCCTCCATGCCCATGGCTATGATTCCATCTACACCCACCTCATTGCACCTCTTAACCATTTCGCAGGAAAAAACCACCTGCAAGACCTTCATTCCTTTGGCCTTGATCCTCTCAGTGTAGGTTCCAGGATCGCCCGCTGAAGACACAATAACGGGCACCTCTTCCGCTATTGCTATCTCTGCTGCTTTCTTTGCCGAGGCCAGTCTCACCGGGATATTGACCGCAAACGGATTTGATGTTTCCTCCCTCACCCTGGATATGTTCATAATAAGCTCTTCCGGCTCCATTGTGGCGGAAGCAATGGTTCCCAATCCTCCTGCTTTGGAAACAGCCGCGGCCATTTCCCAACCGGTTATCCATGCCATACCACCTAACAATACCGGGTATCGAATTCCCAATAATTCAGTAATTTTTGTTTCTATCATTGTTTCGCCTCTTTTAGTGATAACCTCGACATAAATTCAAATAGTTACACCCCTACCCCATGCCGGATTGATGTGTTTTACAAGCCCATTGTCTTTTCATCAACGTAACCGTTCAGGGGTGAACCAGTGAACGTTTACCATATATTATATCTTGATTGGCCCAGAGAGCAAGGTAGAAATATGCCTTACCGTGCCCCAAGTTGTCTGCTTTGACTGAACCGAGTCCTTCGCACTAAATCCTACTTTTTAATGTTGACATAAGACATATGTCGCACTAAAGCCAATCCAAAGGGTTCGGATAAATCAGGTTGTCTTTCTCCTGAAAATGCCGTCCAAAGAAAAAACGATTTTGGACAAGAGTGAAATATGATATAAACAAGGAAGAAATGAAAGGGCATATGAAAAATACTTCAAATAATTCAAGTGATACTGAACAGTTATACGCAGAGCAGGTTAGCCTGCTTTATGAAAATGTTTCTGCAAGTATAATCGCAACTATAGTAAATTCGGCTATATTGATCTTTTTTCTATGGGATGTTGTTTCGCATATGGTGTTGATCATATGGCTCCTCAGTAATCTTCTGATAACGTTAATCCGCTATTTATTTCTGTATAAATACAAGCGCACTACATCTAAACTTCAAAAAGCCGATTTCTGGAATATATTGATAATAACAGGGATAGCTCTTAGCGGTTGCGTGTGGGGTTCTGCTGCATTCTTTATGTTTCCTGAAGCTTCTGATTTGCACCAGGTTTTTCTTATATTTGTTGTAGGGGGCATGATAGCAGGGTCGCTGGGAACATATTCAATAATGATGAGAGCTTTCTTAGCTTTCAGTCTCCCCGCGTCAATCCCTCTTATTATTAAGGTTCTACTGCATGGAAGTAATATTTACACCGCTATGGGGGGAATGATATGTCTCTTTGTGGTTGTAATGATAGTTACTGCATGGCGTTTGAACAAAAATATTTTAAATTCATTAAAAATTCGGTTTGAAAATACCAGCCTTATTAAACATTTAGAAAATGAGAAGAAACGTGTTGAAGAATTCAATGAAAAACTGAGGTCTGAAATCGCCAATCGCAAGCAATCAGAAACCCGTTTTAGAAATATTGCCGAGAGTATGTCTGACTGGATCTGGGAGGTGGATAGACACGGAGTGTATACTTACTGCTCTGGAAAGGTAGAAGATATTTTAGGCTACAGTGCAGAAGAGATGATCGGCAAAACGCCTCTTGATTTTATGCTCCCGAATGAAAAGGATAAAATTGAATGTTTTGTTGATGAAACTATCAAGAAAAACCGTTCTATCCGAAACCTGGAAAACTGGAATCTTACTAAAGATGGAAAAAAAGTCTGTCTTTTGACCAATGGAACTCCGGTAGTTGATGAAAATGGCGACCTGATTGGTTATCGAGGCGTCGATTCCGACATCACGGAGCGCAAACAAGCTGAGGAACAGATTTCAGAAACCAACCGTCAGCTTGAACAGGCCATAGAGCAGGCAAACAAAATGGCTTTGACGGCAGAGGTTGCCAATGTGGCCAAGAGTGAGTTTTTGGCCAACATGAGCCATGAGATCAGAACGCCCATGAATTCAGTCCTGGGTTTTGCAGACATGCTCCTTGATACCGAGCTTAATGACGAACAGAGCGATTACGTGAAAACACTTAAAAGAAGTGGTGAATCACTGGTTTCTTTAATCAATGACATCCTTGATTTCTCCAAAATTGAGGCAGGACAACTGGATTTTGAAGAGATTGACTTTGATCTGGAACTTTTAGCCTATGATGTCTGTGAAATGGTTCGCCCTAAGATTGGATCAAAACCTATCGAAATATTATGTCGTATCGGAGATAATCTCCCTTCAATGGTCAAAGGTGACCCTACACGGTATCGGCAGGTCCTGACTAACCTGATGGGAAATGCTCCAAAGTTTACAGAGTCAGGAGAGATTGAACTGTCTCTTGATATTGAAGAAGAAGAGGATGACAGGATAAAACTTCATGCAATGATTAGAGACACTGGTATTGGCATCCCGAAAGATAAATTGTCCGCTATCTTTGAGCCCTTTCAGCAGGCCGACGGTTCAACGACCAGAAAGTATGGGGGAACAGGGCTGGGTCTATCCATAGGCAAGAAGATATCAGAGTTGATGAATGGCGACGTCTGGGCTGAAAGTGAAGAAAATATAGGAAGCACCTTTCATTTTACAGCATGGCTTGGAAAGTCTGAGGATAAAGAAACAAAAAGAATCAGCCCGATGTCGCTTTTTGATAAGAAGGCTCTCATTGTAGATGACAACCAGGCCAACCTGAAAATATTGACTCATTATTTGGAGTCTGTATGCATTGAGGTAGTTGCTCTTACAGAGGGAAGGGATGTTCTGCGAACACTACAAAAGTCCTTAGATAGCGGGAAGCCGTTTGACCTCTCTATCTGTGATATCCAGATGCCTGTTATGAGCGGGTATGATGTGGCAAAAGAGATTCGCAATTTCAAATCTTCAATCTTCAATTTTCAATCTTCAATCCGCAGCCTCCCCATGATCGCTCTTTCTTCTCTGATGGAGCGGGATGCAAAAAAATGCGAGGAGGCTGGATTTGATGGTTTCTTAAGCAAACCGGTAAACAGAAAAAAGATGTATCAGATGGTGGAGAGAATCTTTGAAAAAAAGAAGGATGAAGACAAAAAGGATAAAGCAGATGAACATAAGATCATGACCCAGTATTCAGTTCGTGAAGAAATGAAGCATTCCGTAACCATTCTATTAGCAGAAGACAATCCGGTAAATCAGAAGTTGGCAAAGATTATGCTGACCAAGGCGGGGTATCAGGTGGAAGTGGCTAATAATGGCCGGGAGGCTGTCGAAAAATTCACCAAATCACCTGACGATTTTGACCTGATCTTCATGGATGTCCAGATGCCTGAAATAGATGGGATGGAAGCGACACAAATGATCAGGAAAGAGGGGTTTGATACTATCCCCATCGTTGCGATGACTGCCAATGCTATGAAAGGTGATCGGGAAAAATGTCTTGAAGCAGGTATGAATGACTACACTACAAAGCCGATAAAAAGGGAGATTGTCTTTGGGATCCTGGAGAAATGGGTTTTTAACAGAAAGGTTTGAGGAAATGGTTGAACGAGCTTACGATATCCAGGGTGACAACATTGCCTTTGTCCAAAAGGACGGCGAAAATCCAGCAGGGAATGGAAAGAGAAGATGTATGAGGTTGGGCCGAAACCAGTGAATAAAGACTATCAAGAGATTGTATTAGAGTTAAAAGAGTGGTTTTCAGGGTATGTGAAAAGATTTCAATCAGTAGACCTTGAAGATCAGCAAAACATAGATCTGAAAGAAGAGCATACCAAGCACGTTTGTTCAGAAATTTTGGATATCGGAAAAAGCCTGGGGCTAAATTTTTCTGATCTTCACCTGGCGGAAGTGATGGCTCTTTTTCATGATATCGGTCGATTTGAGCAATATGCCCGCTATGGCACATTTTTGGATTTCAAGTCAGAAGACCACGCCATGCTTGGTGTAAAAGTGATTCGGGAAGAGACCGTTTTGAGCAGGTTTGATCAATCAACACAAGACTTGATATTACGTACCATTGCCTATCACAACCGTGCCGACCTTCCAAAGGACGAGACTGAGAGGTGCCTGTTTTTTACAAGATTACTCCGTGATGCCGACAAGCTGGATATCCTACGAGTGGTTACCGATTATTACGGTCAGAAAGATGACCTTAAAAACGGGGCCATCGAACTCGGGTTGCCTGATACCCCGGAAATCTCTGATGATGTGTGCAAGGATTTGATGGAAGGAAGGATTGTAACAATGAGTTCCCTCAAAACACTGAATGATTTCAAGCTGCTTCAAATGGGATGGGTCTATGATATCAACTTTCCACGGACATTCCAGTGTATCCTTGAGAGGGGGTACCTGCAGATGATCCGTGATGCCCTGCCTCATTCAAACAGGATATCACAGATATACTCCGCCGTTCAATCTTATCTGGAACAGAAGTGTTAGAATTTAGGAATTCTAATTATGGCTTCCCTCTGCCCTCCCACCAGGGGAGGAAAAATCCGGCTTTTTACGAATCCATCAACTTTGTCCCAAAAGGAAAAACTGACACCATGAAAAAACCCAATAATAGATTCAATGAGCAATCCCTCCAGCGCGGGTCTAATAGATTGATCAGGACTTGTTTGAACAGTGGCATTTTGGCCGGCCTCTTTATTATCTTTTTTATAAGCGCTGCCAACGCCGACGAGCTGCTTATGAAAAACGGCGACCGCTTGCAGGGGAGTGTGGTTTCCATGTCTTTGGGCAAGCTGGTCTTCAAGACCTCCTATGCGGGAGAGATCACCATCAAATGGGACCAGGTGGCAAAGCTTATTACCGAGCAGTCCTTGGAGGCCTATTTGCGGGACGAGAAAATCATTGTCGGAAAGGTCATGGCCGCAGAACCTGGAACTTTAATCCTCCAGCCGGACGACGGCAGTCCTTCGGTACCCGTCCCGTTGTCCCAGATCAAGGCCCTGGAACATCCTAAGCCGCCGGCTGGCTGGGAATTCGGTGGAAACGTCACCGCAGGTGCCAGCAAGGAAGCCGGGAACACAAATACCGAGAAATACAGCTTGATCGGCAACTTGACGATTTCCAGATTACCGGACGTAGTTAAGCTGTATGCGGAATTTCACAAGGAGTGGAGTAAAAATGCCCTCAGCAAGGATAATGCCCTGGGTTCCGTTACCTATGAGCGTTTCCTTACCAAGAAGTGGTTTGTGTTTGGCAACGCCACAGCAAAGACGGACAAATTTAAGGACCTGGATCTCTTGGGCAGTGTTGCAGCAGGTCACGGGTACCAATTCTGGAGGTCACGGGAGTTGAATCTTTCTGCCAGGGTAGCGCCAGCCTATGCCTATGAAAAATACACCAAACCCATGAAATTTTTGGGCGGCAAGGACCAGAGTAACTATTTTGCCGGCTACTGGGCCCTGGACTTCGATATGTGGTTCTTTGACAAGTTTTTTCAGGTCTTTCATCACGACGATTTTCTGTATGACTTCCAAGACAGCACTAACTGGACGCTTCGTACCCGTACTGGAGTCCGCATACCGATGGTGCTGAAGCTTTATGCCTCTTTTCAATTCAACTATGATTATGTCAACCGGCCGGCGGACGGAAAAAAGAATTACGACCAGTCATGGGTCTTTGGCCTGGGGTGGGCGTTTTAGTACCACATTAAATCTGCAATTAGCTTTTAGCTAATTAGCCGTTAGCTTAAAGACCACAAGCATTTGTATAACTTTACGCTGAATTGAAGCGTTCATTTTTTGATGCAACTGTATTATCTGACAACTAAGTGATTTTATGCAGCTAATAGCTAATGGCTAACCGCTAATTGCATTTTTTAGGTACCAAAAACATATTTGTGTTCAAAAGGAATTGACGTGGCGGATGGCCAGATCAGTCGCCTGCTCACTTAAAAGCATCAAAATCTGGATCGCAGGTTGCCCTTCATCAACCATTTTGCGAGAAAAAACAGGATGATCAAGCCTAATAGGATTAGAATCGCAAGATTATAGTATGTTAGTATCTGAACCATTCTTTGTTTCACTGTTTCCCAGTTGTTTCCCAGCACATAACCTAAAGACATCCAGATCAGATTCCATGCACATGAGCTCAGAAAGGCAAGGAATGCGACCCTGAGAGTCCTTAATCCTGATATTCCGCCGGCTATGGATATGACAGATCGGATTCCAGGAAGGAATCTGTTCAGAAGGATAAGAAAATGACCGTATTTCCGGAACCATTCTTCGGCGTGGATTATATCCTGGGCCTTGAAAAACCAGATGTCCCTTTCAATAAAAAATCGCCTGCCCAAGACACGGCCGATCCAGAAGAGAAACATGAAGCCGGAAACGCTTCCTATTATTGTAGACACATAAACGCCAAGGAAGTGCAGCCTTTTCGTTCCCACGAGAAAGGCTCCGAAGGCCGTAATTGTATCACCCGGTGCAGGCGGAAAGATATTCTCCACAAATGCGCTTAAGGCTAATAAAAAATAGATAATATGATCTGGAAGTGAATTAAGCAAATCCAGAAACCTGTCGAGGTAACTCACATTTCCCGTCTCCTCATAATTAACATGAATGGATCATTAAGCACTAAACCACAAAAGAACAAGGGGGTCTTTTTGGCTTGACTGAAATCATGCCTTCTGTTAACAGACTCTCTCAATAAAGTGTTTTGAGATTATCTCCATAATAAGGAGAATGCAATGGCAAAGAAAAAAATAACGCGCAAGGAACTCCTGAAAAAAGATGATGAATTCCTGACTCTCTCGGCCAGGGCGATCTTGTTTTGCACCAGTCACACGCGCCAGTTGAAATATCTTGGGGTGGGCATAGGTATTATACTTATTGCATACCTTGCAGGTTACGCATACCTGGGGTCTGTGAACAAAAAGGGACAAGAGGCCTATAACCTGGCCTATGACATCCTGGGTAAAAACACGAAGCCGGATACGGACCCAAAAGACCTGGCAAAATCCGAAAATCTATTTATGACCGTTATCGATGAATACGGTCTATCAAAGGTTGCTCGATTGGCACTGCCACAGGTTGCACATGTGAAATACCTTGACAGGAATTTTGATCAAGCAATTATCTTTTACCAGAAGTTCCTGGACAAAATATCAGGCCATAGCCAGTACGAATCACTGACCAAATTGGCCATAGCCGCATGCTATGAAGCCAATGGTAATTTGAAAAAAGCGATAGAGATGCTTAGTCCTGTTGTTGATTCCCCGGATGATTCGTTCAAGGACACAGCCATGTTGAGTTTAGCGCGGGTCTACAGGCTTGATCATCAGCATGAAAAGGCAAGAGAGATTTTAGAGGAATTCGTCCAGAAGTACAAGACCTCTCCCTTTTATCCTATAGCCAAGGCACGTCTGTTGTGATAAGTAAGGGTCGATTTATATTGACAGCCCTCGTCATATCTTCTAAAAATATGCTGTATTTTTTCATAGCCTTTTTACAGGGTTATGCAGTTACTTATCAACTATAACATGGTTTAATATAAGGAGTGTTATTATGCTTGTTACAGAGATTTTGGCAAGGAATGACAGGATGTATGGGGATGAAACCGCCCTGATCGAGAGGGAACCTGCAAAGAACAAGAGGGTCTCTATCACGTGGAAGGAATTTGATGATCTGGCCAACAGAGTAGCTAACGCCCTGATAGCAAAAGGCGTGAAAAAGGGAGACAAGGTCATCCACTTGATGATGAATTGTATTGAATGGCTCCCCGCGTATTTCGGGATCCTGAGGACCGGTGCATGGGCCGTTCCCCTGAATTTCCGGTTCACCGCAGAGGACATCGAAAAGTGCGGCAAGATCGCCGAGGCCAAGGTCATGTTCTTCGGCGAAGAATTTGTGGACCGTGTCAATTCTATAAAAGGAGAACTTGATACGATTAATGACTATGTGTTTGTTGGTCCTTCTGACATGAAACCGGATTATGCAGAGCCCTATGAGGCCTTTTTGGAGACTGGTTCTACTGAGGATCCGAACATACCTCTTAATCTGTTAGATGAGGCTGGCCTTTATTTTACCTCCGGCACCACCGGGACCCCAAAGCCGATACTTTTGACACACAAAAACCTTGAATTTGCATGCGTTGTAGAAAACCGGCACCACAACCAGACGCACGAAGATAATTTTGTGTGTATCCCACCTCTCTACCATACCGGTGCCAAGATGCACTGGTTCGGTAATTTTATCGTCGGCGCTAAGGCCGTAATCTTGAAGGGTGTAAGCCCCCAATGGATCCTGGAGGCCGTGTCAGAAGAAAAAGCCACAATCGTCTGGATGCTGGTGCCGTGGGCACAGGATATCCTGATTGCCATTGAAAACGGAGATGTCAAGCTTGATGACTATGAGCTCGATCAGTGGCGTTTGATGCATATAGGCGCCCAGCCCGTACCCCCCAGTCTTATAAAGAACTGGAAAAAGGTCTTCCCAAGCCATGATTATGATACAAATTACGGATTGAGTGAAACCACCGGTCCAGGCTGTGTACATCTGGGCATGGAAAACCTTCATAAGGTCGGTGCCATTGGAGTCCCAGGATTTGACTGGGAATACAAGATCGTTGATGAAAATTTAAAAGAAGTGCCCAAGGGCGAGCCTGGTGAACTTATGGTAAAAGGCCCCGGTGTGATGAAGGAGTACTACAAGAACCCCGAGGCTACTGCAAGCACCCTGTTTGACGGCTGGCTCCTTACGGGCGATATGACCCGCGTCGATGAGGACGGTTTCATCTGGATTGTTGACCGCAAAAAAGACGTTATTATCTCCGGCGGGGAAAACATCTTTCCGGTGGAAGTGGAAGATGCCATCATGGAAAATGCAAAGATCCAGGATGTGGCTGTTATCGGCATCCCGGACGAGCGTCTGGGCGAGATTGCAATCGCCATTGTAAAGGTCAAACCCGGCCAGGAAATGACTGAAGAAGAGTTCTTTGCCGCCTGTGAAGGCATACCCCGATATAAAAGACCCCGCAAGGTCTTTTTTGAGGATGTGCCCCGAAACCCCACTGGCAAGATAGAAAAGCCAAAACTGCGAGAAAAATTCGCTGGTATGGCGGAGAGTTTTAAGATCTAAGTGGGGGCTATAAGGCACAAAGGGGCAAAGGCACAGAGGCACAAAGAAACAACGAAAATATATGGGATCTTATTCCTGGGCATTGCAACAGGTTTACTATATGAATTGCAGGCCCGGAAAGGCTGGAGCTCAGAGGGCGCCGGACAGAATCGTAAGACAGCGTATTAAGGACTGGTAGAACAGGGCGATTTTGCTTGACATCTTCTTGCTCTTTCAGTAGGGCTACCAACAAGCTATATTGTAGCTGTTTTGTGGCTACACAATTAATAACCAAAAACCTATTCCCGTTTTGGATTTTACGGACTTTTACTTTTTTTGCTGAATTGACAATTTGATTGAACATGCAAGGAGTAAAAAAAACTTTAACCTGAAATAACCGGGGGGAAAATATGCACAAGTTATTAACAGACGCGCCGGGAACTCAGATGCTTTTACTGGGTAATGAGGCCATTGCCCGCGGTGCCCTGGAGGCTGGCTTAGCCTTTGCCACCTGCTATCCTGGGACACCATCTTCCGAGATTCCTGAAAATTTCTTTAATCTCTGTAAGGAAACCGACCTTTACTTTGAATATTCAACAAATGAAAAGGTCGCCATGGAGGTCGCTGCAGGAGCTGCTGTCTCCGGCCTGAGGACTATGGTGACCCTGAAGCATGTGGGTCTCAATGTGGCTTCCGATCCTTTTATGACCCTGGCCTATACCGGAGTCAAGGGCGGCATGGTGATCGTCAATGCGGACGACCCGGCCCTCTTTTCAAGCCAGAACGAGCAGGACAACCGTTATTATGCAAGGCTGTCAGGATGTCCCATGCTGGAGCCGACAAACACCCAGGAAATGAAGGACTTGACAATCTATGCGTTCGAGCTGTCCGAAAAACTGGAGCTTCCGGTGATACTGAGGACTACCACCAGATTGAGCCATATCCGAGGTGCGGTCAAGCTCGGTGAATTAAAGCCGGTTAAAAAAGTGGGTAATTTTGAGAAAAACCCCATGCGTTTTGTGACGGTTCCGGCGGTTTCCCGTAACCTTCATGTCGGGCTGTTAAAAAAATATGACCAGGCACAGGAAATATCGTCAGAGATGCCTTTTAACGAAGTCATCGGCAATGGAAAATGGGGTATTGTAGGCAATGGTGTTAGTGTTGATTATCTGCAAGACGCGGTTGCCGATCTCGGGATATCGGATAAGGTCAGCATTTTCAAGCTCGGAATGTGCTACCCGCTTCCCAAGGACATGATTATCAAGTTCCTGAACAGTGTAGAAAAAGTCCTTATAGTGGAAGAGGGTGAGCCGATCAATGAAACCGATATAAAGGCCATTGCACAGGAAAATGGGATCACCATCCCAATCAAGGGCAAGGGCGTTGGAGCATTTTCGCGCCTGTTTGAGTATGATCCTGGTATGGTCCGCTCAGTTGTAGCCGAATATTTCGGCATCGATTACAAGGCGCCGGAACAGGTTGATCTTTCCAGTATGCCGGAACTCCCGGGACGACCGCCAAATCTTTGCGCAGGGTGTCCCCACAGAGCTACGTACTATTGCGTGAAACAGGTCTATGGTAAGGACTCTATTTACCCGACAGATATCGGCTGTTATACCCTGGGTCTTCTGCCGCCTATTTCCATGGCCGACTTTGTCGTCTGCATGGGTTCTTCCGTCAGTTCCGGATGCGGGTTCTCAAAGGCAAATGATCGGAAGGTCGTCTCATTTATTGGCGATTCCACTTTTTTCCATTCCGGCATTACAGGCCTGGTGAATGCGATTCACAATAAGCACAACTTTACTCTTGTGATCCTGGACAATGGGACTACCGCCATGACAGGCCATCAACCCCATCCGGGGATTGATGCCGGTCCAATCGGCTGGGGTGATGAGATGGATCAGATATCTATCGAAGACCTTGTCAGGGGGCTGGGTGTGAAGGATGTTCACGTGGTCAAACCCTTTAAACTGAAAAAGACCATTGAAGCTGTTCAGGCCACCAAGGAATTTGAGGGTATATCGGTCATTATATCGAAAGAGATGTGCCCGCTTTTTGCAAAGGCCACTAAACAGTTCAAAAAGACCAGGCCCTTTTATGTAAATACAAGCAAGTGTCAAAACCACCGGGATTGCATCAACCTGCTGGCGTGCCCTGCAATGTATATAGACGGGGAACAGGTTACAATTGATGAGAACCTCTGTGTCGGATGTTCTATCTGCGCGCAGGTCTGTCCTGAAAACGCAATTCTGCCATTGAAACAATAAAAGGGAGGCTTCTTATGGATACTAAAAGATTTGTATTAATCGGTGTGGGTGGTCAGGGAAATCTCCTTACCGCACGCCTATTGGGAGAGGCGGCTCTTGACATGGATATACCAGTCGTAGTCAGTGAGATACATGGTATGGCCCAGAGGGGCGGTATTGTGGAAGCAGCCGTTTTGGTTGGGGATGTCACCAGCCCGATCGTCTCCAGTGCTGAAGCCGATGTGCTGGTTAGTTTTGAGCCCTTGGAGGCATTACGGGCCCTTGGAAAATGCAATACCGATACGGTTGTAGTTACAAACACTGCCCCTTATCCGCCGTTTACAGTAGCAATCGGACAGGGCGTTTATCCGCCGGTTGATGAAATGATGGACCTGATTAAAGCAAAGGCGAAGAAACTGGTCGCCTTTGACGGAAATGCCATGGCGGAAAGTGTAGGCAACCCGCTTGCACTTAATATGGTAATGTTAGGCGCCTTGATCGGCACGGGCACTGTACCCATTAGCGCGGAACAGATGAAAAAAACCATATCAACATCAACCAAAAAGGCATTCTTAGAATCCAATCTAAAGGCCTTTGATCTTGGCATGCAGAGCGCAAATTAGACGTTCCGTGCGTTCTGCCCGTTAACAAGTGTTTGTCTCTGGTCACGTGTAGTGGAATGATGGCTTATATGGGCCGGAACAGGTCTTGATTTAATGCACTATTGAGGGAGGGACAGCTTTTGAGTTGTCCCTCCCTTTTTTTTGTGCCCATTGATGTATTTTTGCGAAAAAAATGTTGTCAAAACAACAAATTTGGCGCATTGTTTTACAAGATGTGTTATAATAATTTGTTGAAGGCAATTTCAAAACGCCCCCTTTTGCCTCCCGCCTATCAACGGCGGGATGTCAGGCTCAAAGTCCGGGATCTTCGATTTGACCTTGGACCCCGGTTAAATATAAAAAAGATTTAACAGGGCAGGCAAAATTGAACATTTTGAAACTGCCTCTGTTGTGTATAATTTTTATAAAGAGGAAAAAAGGGAATGACCCAGTTAGAAAAAGCGAGATCCGGAATTATTACTCCGGAGATGAAAATAGTGGCGAAAAAAGAGCAGGTGGAGGCTATCTGGCTTAGAGATCAAATCGCGAAGGGTAAAGTCGTGATTCCGGCCAATGCAAGACATGACCGGCTTTCACCCGTAGGCATCGGCGAAGGCCTGTTTATCAAGGTAAACGCCAACATTGGGACCTCTTCCGACCATGCAATCTTTGAAGAGGAGCTGGAAAAGCTCCGGGTGTCAATAGAGGCCGGGGCAGATGCGGTAATGGATCTGTCCACGGCTGGAGATATAGACGCCTGCCTCGGGGCAATCCTAAAAGAATCTACTGTTCCCATAGGGACGGTTCCTGTTTATCAGGCCGTTGTGGAGACAGTCGAAGAAAAGGGCGCCTTGATTCATCTAACGGCGGACAAAATATTTGATGTCATTGAAAGACAGGCAGAAAAAGGGGTTGATTTCATTACGGTTCACTGTGGCCTTACAAGAGCAGCCCTGGATATGTTGAAAGGACAGGGAAGAATCACGGACATTGTGAGCAGGGGCGGGGCATTTCTAACTACCTGGATGCTCCATCATGACAGAGAAAATCCGCTTTATGAGGACTATGACAGGCTCTTGGCCATAGCCAGGAAATATGACTTGACTCTCAGTCTCGGAGATGGATTAAGGCCCGGATGCATAGCTGACGCAACAGACAGGGCCCAGATCCATGAGTTGATGACATTGGGGCATTTGACCCGGCTGGCATGGGATCAGGATGTCCAGGTCATGATTGAGGGTCCGGGTCATGTGCCGTTGAATGAGATTGAGACCAATATGATGATCCAGAAAAAGCTTTGCCAGAGCGCTCCGTTTTATGTGTTAGGTCCGCTGGTTACAGATATTGCGGCAGGTTATGATCATGTAGCCTGTGCGATTGGTGGGGCCCTGGCCGGTGCGGCCGGTGCTGACTTTTTGTGCTATGTGACTCCCGCAGAGCATCTCTGCTTACCGAGTGTTGAAGATGTAAGAGAAGGGGTTGTTGTCACAAAGATTGCGGCTCATGCGGCTGACATTGCGAAAGGGCACAGGGTTGCCATGGAGAGAGACAGGCAAATGGCCCTGGCGAGAAAAAATCTCGACTGGGAGGCCCAGATGAAGCTGGCAATTGATCCCAAAAAGGCAAGAAAATACAGAGAACAGAACCCGCCTGCTGAGAATGATGTCTGCACCATGTGCGGGAAATATTGCGCCATCAAACAGGTAAAGGAATATTTCGAGGACTAAGGGTCTGGAAACCAATTGTCGGTATTCAGCTGCAAGTCCCTTCACTTGCCGAGACAGAACCGGCTGAATATGCTGTCCAAAACCTCGTCACTTGTGGTTTCACCAATGATCGATCCCAATGCATCGAGCCCACTCTTAAGCTCTAAGGCAACAATCTCCATCGGACCGTCCTCTTTTGTATTCTTGCAGGCACTATTAAAAAATTTATGTGCATCAGTTAATGCCTGTTTGTGTCTGAGATTCGGAGCTATATGAGATGACGTCATATCAATGTCGCCTTTTAACAGGCAAGCCGCAATGGCCTT
The DNA here is from genome assembly GCA_034660135.1 of Thermodesulfobacteriota bacterium. GTDB lineage: Bacteria > Desulfobacterota > DSM-4660 > Desulfatiglandales > Desulfatiglandaceae > JAYEIR01. The sequence goes on along the minus strand of JAYEIR010000270.1, from coordinate 6,528 downwards.
TCTTAACTTATTCAGGCCCTGGCCTGTAAGTGCCGATATCCTAACAACGGGAAAACCTGAGAATATCTTTTGCCCGTCATTCTGATCAATGGCTGGAGGCAGATCAATTTTGTTAATCACTATTATGGCTTTTTTCTGCCTCGCTTGATCAATTATCTTTAGATCGTCTTGATTCAGGGGGCGACTCTCGTCAATGATGACCAACAGGAAATCTGCCTCTTTCAGTCTCCTTTTGGTCAGGTGAATTCCTATTTTTTCCACCTCATCTCTCGTTTCTCCAAATCCAGCGGTATCCATGAGACGCAGAGGCAGACCTTCAATGGTGATAGTGGATTCTATAATGTCCCTTGTCGTGCCCGGTACCGGCGTTACAATAGCACGTTGCTCATTAAGAAGCCGGTTGAGAAGGCTTGATTTGCCGGCATTGACCCGTCCCACAATAACGGTGCTGATGCCGTCTACCCAGATTTTTTTCCCGGCATGTGCTGCTATCAGTTCTTCTATGGGTTTGACCACTTCATCCTGAATCTGTCTTGCGGTTTTATCCCTGGACATGATACTGACCTCGTCCTCAGGAAAATCAATAGCTACTTCTGCATTCGCGAGAATATCTATTGCCTTTTGCCTCAGTTCTTCAATTTCCTTTCTGAAAGCTCCCTGGATTTGTTGGAAGCTCAACTCGAGGCCCCGTTCTGACTTTGAATTGATAAGGTCGATGACTGCTTCGGCCTGGGTCAGGTCGATCCTGCCGTTAAGGAAGGCCCTCAGGGTAAATTCCCCGGGCCTTGCCAATCTTGCGCCGTGGTCCAGTACGATCTGGAGGATTTTGGAAAGGAGGAGATAGCCGCTGTGGGAATTGATTTCAACAACATCTTCCCGGGTGTACGAATGGGGGGCCTTCATAAAAGAAAGCAAGACCTCATCAATTATCGATCCTGATAAAGGATCGCGCAAATAACCCAAGTAAAGACGATGGCTTTTCAGACCCTGGATCGGTCTTTTAGGTTCAAATATTTTTCTTGCTATCTCAGCAGATAAGGGGCCGCTGATGCGTATGATACCAATTCCGGCTTGACCGATAGGAGTGGCTATGGCCGAAATCGTATCCTCGTCCGTGTACATGTTAGTCTGAATCAATACCTTTAGAGGAAAAGTTGTTGTGGCAATCTCTTACTACAGAGATCGTCACATAATTGTGGCTCTTCTCCCGATTAGTTGATGTAAAGGATTCGAGGATTCAGGGGGTCGAGTGCTTCGTAAATTTATAGACATAGCTGATATAACTTTTGCCAGACTTTTAACTCTTTATAATTCTTAAGCATTTCACTTGCTCCCTCGAATCCTTGACCCCTTGAATCCTTATAATCCTACCAACTCTTTTGGAGATGACCCACACTTAAGATGCCTATACAATAGCATTCCGGCGGTTTGAAAGGTTCCTCAGCAAAGGACGGCCCGCAAGTGAGGCTATTGAACCCGAGCTGATCTGGGAATCCTATTTTTCTTGGGGATAATGATGACCTTTTTTAAGAGACCCTCTCCACCCAGACTTTTGGTGTTCAAGTCATGATCCTCTCTGAGAGTCAAATGGATGATTCTGCGCTCATGTGGGCTCAGGAGGTTTGTAGATACGGGTTTCCCGATTTTTTTTGCTTTGTCTCCCATCCTCAGGGCTATTTGAGTCAAAGAATCTTCTCGTCTTTTTCGATAATTCTCTGAATCAACAGCAATTCGGACCTTTTTCTCCAAGGTCTTGTTTGCGATTCTGGTTACGATATACTGAAGGGCATCCAAGGTCCTGCCCTTCCGGCCAATCAATAGTCCGGATTTATCGCCTTCAATGTCAAGAGAAATTTTGCCGTCACTTTGTCTCGCGCTGACTGTTGTTTCTTCCATGGGAATAAGGGACAGGATCTTTTCCAGGGCCTCTTTGGCAACAGATAGTCCGTCTTCTTCCTCAGAAAATTCGGCCTCTTGTCTCTCAATTGTGACCTTGACCTTGGCCTTTCTACCTCCCACTAATCCAAAGATTCCTGCTGATCCCGGTTCAAGGATTTCGATCTCCATTTCTTCTGCGGTGAGATTTAATTGGCGGCAGGCCTTTTCAATTGCTTCTTCAGCGTTTTTCCCTTCAAATTCATAAGGTTCCATAATTGTCCTCCAAAAGCTATTTCGGGCTTCTATGAATACGGTACTGCTGGCCTATAGAAAGAATGTTATTGACTAACCAGTAAAGCACAAGCCCAGAGGGAAAGTTGATAAACATAAACGTAAAAATAACGGGCAGAAACATCATGATCTTTGCCTGAGCTGGGTCGCCTGGAGTAGGAGTCATTTTCTGCTGGATAAACATGGACGCACCCATCAACAGCGTTAGAACCGGTATTCCATATGGCGGGGCCATGAATGGAATCTTAAATGAAAAACTGAACAGTCGACCAGGGGCTGAGAGGTCTGTTATCCACAGCATGAAAGGTGCATGCCTCAATTCGATGCAGCTCCCCAAGATCCTAAAAAGAGCGAAAAAGACCGGGATCTGAACAATCATGGGCAAGCATCCTCCCATGGGATTGACTTTATAGGTCTTGTAAAGGGCCATCATTTCCCTGTTTAGCTGTTCTTTGTTGTTTTTATATTTTTCCCTGATTTTGGCCATTCGGGGTTGAAGCTTTTGCATCTCCTTCATCGACTTATAGCTCTTATGGGTAAGAGGCCAGAACAGAATCTTGATCAGGATCGTGAGCAATATGATGGATACCCCATAATTATTGATGTACTGGTTGAAGAACCGCAACGCATAAAGAAGAGGCTTGGCAATGATGTCCGTCCAACCGAAATTGACGGCCTTTGCGAGTTGTTTACCTCCTTCCTTCAAAATACCTAACTCCCTGGGGCCAAGATATATGGTATAATTAGAGGAGACCTGATCGGAAGGGTTAATTAGAACAGATGGCGGCAAATAGTGGCCTTCTAATAACCCTGAGGGGCTCAGGCTCGCCTCAAAAATGCCTTTGGATGTTTTCTGCTCCGGGACAATAGCGGAAAGGAAGTAGTCATCCTCGTAGGCCATCCAATTAATCGTGCCTCTAAGGACTTTTTCTTCAGATGCCTTTTTGATCTTGACTTCCTCTAACTTATCGTTCAGAAGAAGAACCAATCCAATATATGAATAATAGCTCTTTTTTCCCTGGGGTGGCATCACCCTCAGGGATGATACAAATGAACCTCTGATCGTCTCTCCTGTCTGATTGGCCACATCAACTGCCAACTCAATATTGTACCTATCCGGATAAAAGCGAAAGGTATGACTGACTGAGACCCCGTGCGGAGTGATCGAGTGGAAGACCAGGTCCTTAGGCGAGGACTCCGGCCCAATCTGTATCCTTTCCTGATCCACCTCGCAGATGGTTGTGGTATCTTCAGGTGCAGAGCGGTTATCAAAGTTTACAAGCAGGAAATCACCCATGTCCTTTTCGAGACTTACAAGTTCAATTAACGGAGAATCAGGATCAGTGGTCTCTTGATATTTCTTTAACTTGAAGCTCCTTATCGTAGGGCCGGCATTACTGAAAACGGCCCTGTACAAAGGTGTCTCAATTTCAATTTCCTTCTCATGGCTGGCTGGGATTATCCTGCTTTCCGGCTTTGCAGGCACTTGAGGGGGGATGGAAGGGGTCATCACCCGAGCTTCCGGGGTCTTTGATAACTCTTCTAATGCTCTATCTTCGGGGATTTCGGTTTTCTTGGGGGCCTGCTCCTTTCCCGGTCCAAAAAATAAAGACCATCCAACAAGCACCACAAGGGACAAAACTATGGCCAGTATTGCTTTTTTTTCCATTTACCTTATCCGATTTGAGAATCCAGTCGTATACTATGGCGAACTCTTGATTTTACCGTTTTGGATTTTGGAGCTGCGCGGTTTTCTGTATCATACAAGTGGATCATAACCGCCCGGATGGAAGGGATGGCATTTCGATATCCTGATGATAGCCATAAAACCTCCCCTTATGATCCCATACTTATGTATGGCATCACGGGCATAGCTCGAGCAACTGGGATGAAACCGACAGGAAGGAGGCCAAAGGGGAGAAACGAATTTTTGATATATTGATATCAGAGCGATAACGATATATCTGACGTTATGCAAGGAATTTCTTATTAAAAAGGACTTCTGCGAGTTCTTTTTTGATTCCCCAGAAATCCAAATGTCCGGCATCCTTTTTTGCAATTGCAATGATATTGTATCCTTGGGGTAAATATGACTTATTGAGCCTGAAGAATTCCCTGATCAGTCGCTTGATTCTGTTTCTCTGAACTGCGTTACCTGTCTTCTTGCTGACAGTGATCCCCAATCTCGTAACGCCTATCCCGTTCTGCTTGAAAATAAGTACAAAATGTCGTGTGTGATATCGTCTGCCCGACCGACTAACATTGACGAAATCCTCTCGATTTAGTAACCTTTGATTTTTTGGAAATGAAAAAGATTCCATTAAATCAGAATAAGCTCAGTCGGGTTCACAGGGCAGTCCTATACGGTTAATCGTTTCCGGCCTTTCGCCCTTCTTCGCTTCAAGATGTCTACGCCGCCTTTTGTTCGCATTCTGGCCCTGAAACCGTGGGTACGGGCCCTCTTTATGTTGCTGGGTTGATAAGTCCTTTTCATAGTATCACTGATTCCTTCCGCTTGAATTGACGTAATTTTCTATTTAATCACGACTCAGGCTCTTTGTCAATACAAATTCGCTCCATGAAAAGAGATCCCCCATGCCAGGCACAAACCATAATAGATCGCTGCACTCCCCGCTCAAACGCGTCTTGACTCCCATTAGCCCTGATGGTATAATTATTGTAACTCAGGTGGATAGGCTGAAGGCTTTTAGGGAAAAGACTCATAAAACTTAATAATAGCATAGCCATTCAAGTATACTGTTCCCAAATACGGCATGCTAATAACCTGAGCAGTCACTAATTATTTTAAAAATACAGCTTTCATTTTCATAAAAGGCAAGAGCACACGCCGTGCGTTGCTGTTGGCACTCACTGCAACGCCTCGGTTGATGAGAAGCGTAATCCCATGAATTCTACAAAGAAAGTCCTGGATATCACACAGCGCCTGCAAGAAAAAAGCCTCAAACAACACCTTGAGGCTAATCGCGATAAGATTGAAACAGCTCAAAGAATTGTCCAGTGCGGTTTGTGCCAGCTTAAATGCGCCATGTGTGGTTATCATGCAAGAAGCCCCGATTCTCCACGTCAATTGATCTTGTCTCCTTTCGGTTTCAGTCTGTGCGAGATCTGTTCTGCGGAGTTTGAGGATTTCCTGAAAATCAAGAAAGGCAAACAAAAAACCGATGTCTTATGGCACAATCAGGAATGGGTCAAACTGTGGTCTGCCTGGTTGGATTTCCAGCGTACCATAATGGATTTCAGGGACTCCAGTGAATTTACACAATTACAGAGATCTTTTAATAGTTAAGTCGTTAAGTTGGAATAAAAATCTCAGCCTTTGGTGATTAGTTCAGCACCTAAGGGGCACAGTTGGAGGTGGCCGATGTTCGGGATAGGCATGCCGGAATTGATTATCATATTGATCATTATCCTTATTATATTCGGGGCAGGCAAGCTGCCTGAGATAGGCAGTGGAATAGGCAAAGGGATCAAGAATTTCAAAAAAGCTACTCACGAACCGCCGGAAGGAATAGAGCATCCCAAGAATAATAACGAAGATATTGACAATAAGAGTCATTGAGATACAAGAACTCTAAAAAGGAATTTCATCTTCAGGCACGGTTACAGGCTCTTCCGCTGAAAACTTGTTATCTGCCGATTGTACCTTTCCCTCTTTGCCTGCGGCTCCTAACATCTGCATGACGTTTGCAACGACTTCCGTGGTGTACCGCTTGTTGCCATCACGGTCTTCCCATGACCGTGTCTGTAGTTTACCTTCTATATAGACCTCTTTGCCCTTGTGAAGATACTCGCCGCAAATCTCTCCAAGACGCCTCCACGCTACAATCTTGTGCCATTCCGTACGTTCCTGTTTTTCTCCGGTATCTTTGTCTTTCCATTCCTCAGAAGTGGCAATACTGAAATTAGCTACTGCTACACCGCTCGGTGTGTATCTGACTTCGGGATCTCTTCCCAATCTTCCAACCAGTATGACTTTATTTACGCCTGCCATTTCTTCTCTCCTTGTATTTAGGTGGATTGAGTTTCCTGTGAGAAAGGCTTCATGCCACTTTGAATCAGGTTATCAGAAATTTGGAAACTCAACGGTAATAGTTTAACTATTTTTTGACAGGATAACAAGATTAACATGATAGTTTTTCCTGTCTGTCGTCGCACCTGTCTGCGCCTGCCTGTGCGTGTCCGCACGCAGACAGGTGCGACGCACAGGCAGGCGCAGACAGGCATCCTGTTGATCTCTTATTTTAAATCTTTGACCTTACGCTTAATGTCAACCTTTCTTTCTCCAAAATTAAGAATAAGGCCTACAGGTTTCCCTGTAGCAACAAGGTAATTAACCAA
>JAYEIR010000269.1:0-1545 GCA_034660135.1 Thermodesulfobacteriota bacterium | reverse complement strand
CGTCCACGGCCCGGAACCTGGGCCAGTCCATAAAGGCCAAGACAAGACAAAAGGACCTCAGAGAGCTTTTTGCGGAGGTCTCCCGGAAAGGGACACTCCCTAAGATCAGGGGTCCGTTGAGCAAGAAGCTATCGGAGCTGTTAAAGGTCATGGGTCGCCCGAGCACCAATGTTTCCATTCTTGAGCTCAGTTTAAGGACCCAGTCGGACCTGATTTCCGCAAATGAAATACTTGAATACCTTGAGGCAGAGGTGAGCCGCCAGGTGGTTATGGTTGACATGATGAAGGGATTCGGCGACTTCAGCCCGGAGATGGCGATTGTCATGAAAGGCGTAGCCGAAATATTTGGCTATGATTGGGATTTTGAGGCTATCGCTGATGAGACGCCTTCAAAAACCGACGACTGGCGCAGTTAGGCTTGCCTGAAAAGGAGGACGAAATGAAAACGAGAATGCTATTGATTGTGTGTTGTTTATTGCTCGGTGTCGCATGTGCGAAGAAACCCTTAGTTGCTTCAACGCCTTTAGACCCATGCCCCATGCCTGCCGGATATCAGATGGGGCCCGCTGTTGAAATGGCGGAAAAAACCTTGAACACATGCCCAGGCAAACTGGACCAGGTCTTTATTGCCCTGATAGATATAGGAAAACACAGTCCTGATAAAGAAAATGCGACCCTTATCCAGGAGATGCTAAAGCGGCTCATCAAAGAAAATAAGATTTCCGAAACCTATACAAAGGTACTTTATCAGAAATATTTTTCCCCTAATTTTGTGACAATCCCTGACATGAAGGTCTACAACCTGGCAGGTGAGGTGACGGCAATCAAAAGGACCTTGAAAGAGGAACTGGCCTGTAAAAGGATAGGCCTGGTTGAGAGCTGTAATGATAAGGAATCGTATAAGCATGCAGAAGGGCAATATGTTCGGGCCGTAGGTTTTATTGAAAACCTGGCCTATAATGATGAATACCTCAAGACCCAGAGATAGGGTAGATCGTGCCTGAACGAAAACCCTGTTCAGGCACGATTTCGGATTTCGGAATTCGGATCGCGGATAGAAACGCAGTGCGATATCAGGATGTTACTGATTTATGAGAAAAACATTGGGACCGTCTTTTGGGGTTTTCGTTCAGGCACTATAGAGGAAAAAAAGATGCGCCGGACAAGGATAACAAGGTCAGCGGGAATCATATTGATGGTCGCTTTTTTGACCATCGTGTTGAGTGCATTCTTGCTTCTCGCATTGAACCAGACCGGTATAATAGCCTTTACGGGCGGCGGTTGGCTAATCAATATCTACAACCTGATTGCAGGATATCTCGGCTGTTCCGTCCTCTTTTTTGTCCCTGTCCTCTTTGGGTATTTTCTCTTTTTTGCGTTTCTGAAGACGAGTCTTTCCCGGTTTCAGTCAGACCCCAGGGAGTTGGACAACATCCGCTTCTACAGTGGCGGGTTGGAGATGTTTATTATCCTTTTCTTCGGAATTGGGGTGCTTTTCACGGCCTGGGGGCTTCAAAATGCTCTTGTTAGCGCAATCGGAGGCGT
>JAYEIR010000268.1:0-8359 GCA_034660135.1 Thermodesulfobacteriota bacterium | reverse complement strand
GTTACTTTCAAAACTTCCGAAATGGTCGTAATGCCGGCTTTGACCTTGCGCCAACCATCCTGCCTTAGCGTAAGGATACCCTTTGACAGGGCGACATCCTTGATCCTTCCCGTGCTTGAACTCATTGAAATCTCTCTCCTTATATCATCATCCACTGGAAGATACTCAAATATGGCGGTTCTGCCTCTGAATCCCGTATTCCTGCATTCTTCGCAACCCTTCCCTATAAAGAAATCCATTCCCCTGGTTTCCTCAGGACTCACCCGCATAGACCTCAACAGCCTTTCTTCAGGCCTGACAGATTCCTTGCAATAAGGACATATAACCCTGACAAGCCTCTGGGCCATGATTCCCAGTAATGTCGAGCTAAGAAGATAGTTCTCGACCCCCATGTCAAGCAGCCTGGTGATAGCGCCTACAGCATCGTTGGTATGAAGGGTGCTGAATAGTAAATGACCGGTTAGGGCTGACTGGATAGCAATCTCGGCGGTTTCTTTGTCTCTTATCTCACCTACGAGTATGATATCAGGGTCCTGACGCACAATAGAACGAAGACCATTCGCAAAAGTCATGCCTGTTTTTGGATTGACCTGGATCTGATTGATGCCGCTCAACTGGTATTCCACCGGTTCCTCGAGAGTGATAATTTTTTTCTCAGGAGAATTTATCTTTGCCAGGGTGGTATATAGTGTGGATGTCTTTCCGCTCCCTGTGGGTCCGGTTACCAGTATCATACCGTAAGGCTGCGATATGAGCTCACCATATTGTGAAAGTATATCACTGGGGAGGCCTAATTGCTCCAGATCCAGAATCAGTGTTTCCCTATCCAGGATTCTCATTACAAGGCTTTCACCGAACAGGGTGGGAAGAGTCGAAACCCGGAAGTCGATCTCCCTGTCTGAAATTTTGAGTTTTATCCTCCCGTCCTGGGGAAGGCGTCTCTCGGCAATATCCAGCTTTGCCATAATCTTCACCCTGGAAATTATAGCGGCCTGAAGGCGGCTGGGAGGGAATTCAACCTCATGCAAGACACCGTCTATGCGATACCGGACCTTGAACTCCTTTTCAAAGGGCTCAAAATGGATATCACTGGCCCTAAGTTCGATTGCATTGAAGATGAGCCTGTTGACAAGCCTGATTATCGGTGCCTCTGAAGCAATGTCCCGTAGGTGGTCGGCGTCCTCTTCTCCTTGAGGGGATATGTCATATATGTCTTTTCCCGCCTCCTCTATAATGGTCTCCAGGGACTGGGTTCCCATGCCATACAGCTTTTCAATGGCCTCCAGAATATCTTCTTCAATGCCCTCGCATACCTCAATTTCCAGGCCATATGCAAGCCTGAGGGCGTCAACTGTATAGAAATCCTCAGGGTTTGCCATAGAGATCAAGAGTGAATCCTTTTCCAGCTTCAAAGGAATAAACTTGGTCTGCTTCATGAACTTTACAGACAGATTTTCAACAACAACCGGTTCTTTGGGATAGTCCTGAAAGGATACGCGCTTCATTTTCTCTTTTTAACCTTTTTAACCCTTGTTACTCCTTAAAATAGTCAATAACACTCTGTATGATCGCATCCAGGTCATAGGACGGCTCAAACCCTATTAGTTGCTTTATTTTTTCAATGTTTGGACAACGCCTTTCCATATCTTCAAAACCAGGGCCATATGCCTTTTCATACGGGACATATTCAATCTCGGAACTGCTCACAGTCATCTCTTTGACCCTTTGGGCCAGATTATTGATGGTTACTTCTCTGTCATTGCCGACATTAAAGATCTCCCCCTCTGCTGCAGGTTCATCCATCAACTTTATGATTGCGCCAACCACATCATTCACGTGTGTAAAACTTCGGCTTTGGGTTCCATCCCCGTAAACAGATATGGGCTTTCCGAAAAGGGCGCTCTGCACAAAATTTGGAAGTACCATGCCATACTGGCCTGTTTGGCGAGGGCCAACCGTGTTAAACAGACGCCCTATGACCACAGGTAATTTCTTTTCATCAAAATAGGCAAGTGCCAGGAACTCGTCCAGTGTTTTGGAGCAGGCATATGCCCAGCGACGCTTTTTAACGGTGCCCATAACACGGTTGTCATCCTCGGAAAGAGAGTGCTCTATGTGCTTTCCATAGATTTCGGATGTCGATGCAATAAAAACCTTTTTCTTGAACCGGTTTGCCAATCTCAAGACCATCTCGGTTCCCTTTACATTGATATCCAATGTCTCCACAGGATGATCCATAATATTTCTGACACCGACTGCTGCGGCGAGATGATAGATGTGGTCTATTTTGAAAGCCAGTTCATTCATGACAGATTCATCCAGTATGGTATCAATAATAAGATGCAGCCGCTTATGGTTTTGTATCTTTGCAATGTTGGCAAGTTTTCCGGTCCACAGATTGTCAATGATGAAGACCTCATGCCCTATGGACAGAAGTCTCTCTGATAAGTGGGATCCTATGAAACCTGCTCCGCCCGTAATTAATATCTTCATTTTTGGTTCTTCTCCCGATTAGTTGATGTAAAGGGTTCGAGGATTCTTTTGGAGATGATCCTCGTTTTTTTCATTTTTTGCTCCAGTTGTCTTTTCAGTAAACCACGCCAGATGCCTTTGAGAAATATTACCATATAATGTGAAACAAGGCAATCTATGTCCCTATTGGCCGGAGGCTTGACCTTCATAAAATGCGTTTTTTCCTAACAGTCTTCAGTCTTCAGCCTATCCACCTGAGTATTTACAGTTAGTATACACATAGCTCCGCTCCTTCGGTTACAAGGAACCGAACAATCTATCCAACTGATATGATTAGCAAAGCAACTGAATTCCATCCACCAAGGCCGGAGAAGCAAACAGGTCTTGGTTTACATAACTGCTTTTTCAGCTGTTATCCTGTTTTGTTTAATGCCCAGTCATCGATCTCAACGGCAAGAGATCGATTAAGGAGCTCGACAGACACAAATACCTTGTCTGACTGGCCCTTATGACGCAGGTAATACCCGACAAGTCCCTTCAAAGGTCCTTGCATAATCATCACCAGATCGCCCCTTTTCATCAGGCTGCGGTTTTGAACAGTGCGATCTGTTTTATCTAAGATCATGAGTGAAGTGATTTCTTGTTCGTCGGCCGGAACCGGCCTGCCCATGAACCCCACTATCCGAACCACGCCGGCGGTTTTGATGATTGGATAATATTCATCAGGCTGCATATTAGTACGCACGAATACATAGCCAGGCAACATAGGAACCAGTATCTTTTTATGACGATCCTGTCGCCTGCTTATTACCTGAATACGGGGTAAAAACGCCTCTATTGATTTGTTGACAAGCCCGTCGTAAACCTTTTGCTCAAAATGGCTCCGTGCATGAAGGGCATACCATCTGTAGGTCTTGGGATCGCGGTTTTCAGATTCGGTATTTAAATTCAGCATGATTCAAGTTCACGTGATAAAAATGAAGTCTTAATATATTTTTGCCGGAATATCCAGCAGGCCGATTCTGAGTGCATAAAGCCTGCTTCGGCATTATGGCCGGATCAGAGTTAGAGCCTGAAATGACAGGAGATCAGTTATCCTATATACCTGATAATGTGGCTATCTTATCAGGGCTGACACCTTTTTCAATCTTTTTCATGTTTTGATGAACAAATATCCTAATATCCTAAAATATCCTAAAAGTTACACGCAATTCCCATGCCAATTGCCCTGCCTGATCAATGCAAGATATCTTACGGGCCTGATCCGGTTGGTCTGGTTTGTTTAGGCACTTTTGTAGCGTATTACGTTTGTGTCCTTGTTGCCTTGTATCTCCGGCTATGTGTGGTGCTTGCAAGATTTAGGTTTGACTTATATATTTATATGGCTATGTTGTTCAGGCTCAACCTATAAATAAGCATGACGACTGTGGGGCCAAGGCACCAAATGATACGGAAAATGCAACAGAAGTAGTTGAACAATCTGACACTGGGCGATTTTTCTGGACCAAAAAGGAGAAAGAATGATGGAATGCAATCAAGAAAAGAATTTGGAAAGATGCAACTGCACTTACGATCCTTGCTCAAAAAAAGGCATATGCTGCGAGTGCATTGCTTTTCACCTGAGATCCAGGGAACTCCCCGGTTGCTGCTTCCCAGAAGATGCAGAGGCTACCTATGATCGGTCATTTGAACATTTTTCACGCCTGGTTCAGGCCGGAAGGGTTTAGTCTTTGGGTGCATTGGTGGTCATCAGAGGTCGAAGGTCCACTGAACCCGGTTTGCGGACTTTGGGAAAAAGACTGGTCGGGACGACTGGATTTGAACCAGCGACTCCCGCGTCCCGAACGCGGTGCTCTACCAGGCTGAGCCACGTCCCGACTGAATTGCGTCTTTTGAGTACCTGAAAGCCCTATGGATGCGGTTTTGTTACCTGGATCCAGAATCCGCAGTCAAGAATATTTTATACCCTATTTATTTGTTTCTGGCAAGGCAATTTGTTATCAAGCAGCAATTCGAATTATGGCTTTCACCTGGATAGAAAACAGCTAAAGGTTAAAATTAGGACTGCTGACCGCAAAGAATATCCATGAAGTTTTGCATCATCCTGGCAGTAGCTCCCCGAATGATTTCGTTGTCGTATTCATATGTCAACGTACTAAATACGTTCCCTTTAGACTCAAATAAATGGCTATTGTCCGGGGATTTTCCTGAGTGAAAGATCTCAAGCGGTACTGTTATGAGTTTTTCAACCTCTGCCTCACTAATTGTAAAGTTATAAGGGTATGGCAAAAGACCGACAAAAGGGTGAACCAGGAATTTTGACTCAATGGTCATGGTGTCGTCTATCCTGCCCAAGATCTTTATGTCCTCCCTCCTGAGCCCTATTTCTTCCTGGGTCTCTCTCAGGGCTGTCTCTTCAAGCGAGGTGTCTTCTCTATCCACTGAGCCGCCAGGAAAGGAGATCTGGCCTTTGTGGTATTCCACTGCGTAGCTCCTTTTGGTAAACAGGACCTTGTGTACCCCATCGTCTTTGAAAAGTGGAATCAGCACACCTGCGTGTTTGCAGTAAGACCGGGAGTCCTGAATAAGCTTTGGCTTCCTGGCGCTCAGGATTTTTCTAATTGTGTCGGGAAAGTTATATTCACACATAATAAAGTATCCACGCCGAGAGGACGTGGCCTTAATCAACTCCGTAAACTCCAAGGTATGTGTTAAATTCTTGTTTTGTATTCTTCTCAATAGGAGCAAATTTGCCCTGGATCATCACAGGCACTTTTTCGTCATAAAGATATTCTACCACTTCCCTGATGCCGGCCACAGGATAAACCGGAATTTTGCTCCTGGATACAAAGTCCTGGATGGCATTCGTTCCTTTTTGCTCCAGGATCACGCTGCCCTGTTTGTCATAAACTGCGGTTGTCTGTTCCCTGTCTATCCCTATCCCCATGCCAACCACTCGAAATGTCATATCCCTGAGTTGTGCTTCAGATTCTATTTTCTCCAAGAGGTCATATTTTGTGCCCATGGAGGTAGCTACGTCGTCAACCACAAATATGCGGCAACCGTCAAAAAAGGTCCTGTTGACAAACAGGCTCTTGAAAACACTTCCCTCACCATGAGTCTTGGCCTCTTTCCGGTCGTAATCAAAGAGAAGATCGTATCCATAATCTTTCCACAGGGAAATAGCGGTTGCCAGTGCAATGGCACTCCCCTTATATGATGGGCCCAGGATGATATCCGTATCTTCCACCAGGCCCAGTGATACCATCATGCCGGCAAAGAAGTGTCCCATCTCCAGGCTCAAGCGTCCGGTCCTGAACATGGCCATATTTACGAAATATGGCGTTGAGCGACCGTCCTTCAGGACAAGATTATCGTCAAAAAAAAGTGCACCTGTCTCGGCCAGGTTGCGCGCCAATTGTTTTTTATAATCGTCCATGTATAATCCCTCATGTCTACAAAAGGAATATCCGTATTTGAGCAATCAAACAAGGATCTACGTTCCTCTCTCATTTTTCTGAACAAAAGAGCTGCTTTACATGTATCTACTCAGGTGGATCGGCTAACAACCTGAGCATTGACCCTTATAAAACAAAATATGGCATGCCTCAACAATAATTTGTCATAAATGTTCACGGGGTTCAGGGTTCAAAGGTTAAAATTAGAATTACTGGTTTCGTGTGGTTGTAGTTGACTTAATATATGGTTTTTTCATATGCTGTTCTGAATGATGACTTTTTACGAAAACGTCAATTCTGAATTCTCAGTGTTTTGGGGGCATGATGGTGGAGGATAATCAAAAGTTGGGTTTTATCGGTGCAGGTAATATGGCTACGGCCCTGATTAAAGGCATTATTCAAAGCGGAATTTGCCGGCAAGACCAATTAATGGTGTCTGATAAGGATGAAAAAGCTCTGAAAAGGGTGCACGATGTATTTGGTCTTGAGTGTTATCCTTCAAACGAGGTAGTCGTGCGTGAATGCTCGACTGTGGTGTTGTGTGTAAAACCTCAGAATATGCAAGAAGTTTTGGAGGGAGTGAAAGATAGAATAAGGGACGACCATTTGTTTATCTCTATAGCGGCAGGAATTCCCCTCAAGAAAATCAGTTCTGTTATAGGCCGCGAAATTGCAATGGTTCGCGTAATGCCGAATACGCCGGCACTTGTTCAAAAGGGCATGAGTGCGCTTGCATACAGCCCCCGTGTCACACCTGAACAAAGATCCATATCAAAAAGGATATTCGGTGCTGTAGGAGATATCGTGGAAGTCGAAGAGGTGATGATGGATGCTGTAACTGCTCTCTCCGGGAGTGGCCCGGGATATGTTTTCAGGATGATGGAATGTATGGTGGATGCGGGCGTGGCCGTTGGCCTGAACAGGGATGCATCGCTTCGTCTCGTTGTCCAGACTTTCCTGGGTGCGGCTCACCTGGCAAAGGAGTCGGAACTTTCACTATATGAGCTAAGAGAGAGAGTAACCTCTCCAGGAGGCACAACTGCTGAAGGCCTTGCGATGTTCAACAGGATGGGCATCGAAGATATGACCCTCAAGGCTGTTGAAGCCGCCTGTAACAGGTCCCTCGAATTGGGCAAGGGATAGAGGGGGGAGGCACGAAATGGATCTCGATGCTGTAAGGATAAGGACGATCATAGAAGGATGCGAGCTATTCAGAGGTTTTGATGGGAGTCAGATAGGCATTCTGATAAAGAATGCGGATATCAAGCGATTTTCAGAAGGAGTTATTGTCTATGCGAAAGGAGAGGAATCGCAGAACACCTTTTGCCTCATTGTCTCGGGCAGTGTGAATATAGTTTCAGATAACGGTTTTGTTCTGGAGGAATTGGGGAGGAACCAGATCATAGGTGAGATAGGTACAATCAGCCCGCAACACAGACGTACGGTTGATGTTGTTGCCAAGGAGCCTACTGAAGTCCTGGAATGGAATTTCCTGGACATAAAAGAGAGCCTGCCTGACCTCCTTAAAAGGCTTAAGGATCTGGCCTGGAAGCGTATTTCCAACTGGATTGGTTAGGGTGGTAATCTGGTCAGGTTCAAAGGGGCATCTTTCTGACCCTATGCCCCTGACCAGTTACCTGCAGGGTTCATTTCGACCACGTTCTATAAAGGCGGTAAAAGACGTCTGAGAGGTATACGATACCAAGTATCTTATCGCCGTCAACTACAGGCAAACGCCGGAACTTTTTTTTCACCATGAGGTCAATCAGGATTATCAAATCATCATCAGGAGAAACAGTCACTACAGGCGTGCTCATTACCTGTTCGACCTTCAGCTCCTTGAACTGATCCACGTAGGGCTCCAGTTCACCTTTAGATATTTTAAAGGTGTCAATTTCATAATTGAGGAAGGCCGGTCGTAAATGATAAAGAATATCAAACATGGAAATCATGCCAACCAGCCGCCCGATTTCGTCAGTCACAATAATACCAAATGGTTTATAGCCGCTATCTCGCACTTTACCTTCAACAATCAACCGGCCCGCCTCCTGAATAGGGGTATCAGGCGCTATACTCACGTAACTTTTGACCATAATATCTCTTGCAGTCAGTTCTTCCATTATCTTGTTGCCTCCATTTATTGTAAGTTGTGGCCCAGAATGTAGATGAAAGATTGATAAGTGTCAAGACAGTTGGTATTGTTACGATCTGTTTTTTGAGGCATCTTTCAAATTCTTTCTTATTAGCAGGTATCCCGTAATGACCAGAATCAGTCCGGTTATGAATACTGGATGGCTGCCCTGCGACATACCGTAGACCACGGCAGATACGCCAAGCAGGCACAGGCAAACTGTCAGGAGCTTTTTTTTCTTTGATTTCATTGTACTTTTCTCGGAGGCTTCCAGGGCCTGTGAGAGTTGCAAAACTAA
>JAYEIR010000267.1:0-1573 GCA_034660135.1 Thermodesulfobacteriota bacterium | reverse complement strand
ACCATAAAGGTGGGGGACAAAATCACCACAGATCACATTATCCCGGCCGGATCCAGAATGAAATACCGTTCCAATGTCCCCAAATATTCCGAATTCCTGTTCGAACTCCTGGACCCTGAGTTCTTCAACAGGGCGAAGGTCGTAAGGGATTCCGGCAAGCACAACCTGATTGTTGCCGGAGAGAGCTACGGGCAGGGATCCTCGCGGGAACACGCTGCCCTCTGCCCGATGCATATGGGTGTAAAAGCGGTCCTCGCCAGGTCGTTTGAAAGAATACACACTGCAAACCTGATAAATTTCGGTATTATTACTATAACTTTCAGGGACAACGCAGATTACGATAAAATCGATCAGGGCGACATGCTTGAAATCCCGGACATAAGGCAGAGGGTCAGTCAAGGCCGGGAACTAATTGTGAGGAACAAAACCAGGGGGATTGATTTTAATGTCGACTACAACCTCTCGAAACGTGCAAGAGACATCCTACTTGCAGGCGGGGCACTTTCTTATGTCAAGAACAAAAGGAATGTTTGAATAGGAGACAGGGCCATGAGGAAAACAATTCAGGTAAAGACGCCGGTTGTCGAGATAGACGGTGATGAAATGACCAGGGTCATGTGGCAGATGATCAAGGACAAATTGCTCCTGCCATTTCTGGACATGAAGATTGAATACTATGATCTTGGGCTCAAAAACAGGGATGCAACCGAAGACCGGGTGACCATAGACGCTGCCAATGCCATCCTGAAACATAAGGTCGGCGTCAAGTGTGCCACTATCACTCCCAATGCTGACAGGGTCAAGGAGTACGACCTCAAAAGGCAGTGGAAGAGTCCGAACGGGACCATAAGGGACATGCTGGACGGCACGGTCTTCCGTGCCCCTATCCTCGTGAACAACATACTCCCGGCCGTAAGGAACTGGAAAAAACCCATACACATCGGCAGGCATGCATATGGCGATGTCTATAAGAACCAGGAGATAAGGATCCCGGGTCCGGGCAGGGCGGAGATCGTTTTTACTCCGCAGGGAGGCGGAAAACCCATCAGGAAAATTGTTCAGGATTTTACAGGTCCGGGCATACTCCAGGGGATCCATAATACGGACCATTCCATCAGGAGCTTTGCCAGGGCCTGTTTCACTTATGCCTGTGACAAGAAAATCGACTGCTGGTTCAGCAGCAAAGACACCATATCCAAGACCTACGATGCCCGATTTCGCAAGATCTTTGATGAAGAATTCGAAGACAGGTGGAAGGATAAGTTTTCAGAGGCTGGAATCACCTATTTCTTTACCCTCATAGATGATGCGGTCGCAAGGATCATAAAGTCCGAGGGCGGTATGCTATGGGCCTGCAAAAACTACGATGGCGACGTCATGTCTGACATGCTCGCGTCAGCCAACGGCAGCCTGGCCATGATGACATCAGTGCTGGTATCCCCTCAAGGATGCTTTGAATATGAAGCAGCCCACGGGACCGTACAAAAACATTATTACAAATACATGAACGGAGAAAAAACCTCAACCAACTCCATGGCGCTGATATTTGCCTGGACTGGTTGCCTGAATAAAA
>JAYEIR010000266.1:0-8379 GCA_034660135.1 Thermodesulfobacteriota bacterium | reverse complement strand
AATGTTCGCCACAGAGAACATCAACCCTCTTTCTTTGCAAAATTATGAAAATCGAATTCAAAAGAGTCCCAGCCTTAGACAAGTGCTTTGGTATATTAGAACTTTTGGCCAGAGAGAAAGAGCCTTTTGGCATTAGCGAAATATCAAATGCCCTGAACCTCAATAAAAGCACCGTTTTCAATACCGTTCATACCCTGTGTGAGCTTGGTATCCTTGAGATCGGATCGGATACAAAGTTCTGCTTGGGCACAAACTTGTATTTGTTGAGCAGGGCTGCGGGAAAGGGATCGGAGTTGATCCAGACGGTTCACCCTTTTTTGGAAAAGATAAACAAGAAAACGAAATTGTCCGCCTTTTTGGGTATCCGGTCCAGCCTTAGAGCGGTGATTGTAGACAAGGTGGATGATGCCTTTGACATAAAGATATCCTCGGAGGTGGGAATGCGTTTGCCACTCCTTGCCGGGGCAGGGGGAAAGGCCCTTTTGGCCCAGCTTTCCGATTCAGAGATCGACAGAATTCTCTCCGAGAATAAGCTCAGGAAGTTCACACCTCAGACCTGTGTGGATAAGAGGGAGTACAGAAAGGCGATCATGAAGGTCCGGAAAGAGGGCATTGCCTTTGAAAAGGAAGAGTACATTGAAGGAATTATTGCATTTGCACTGCCCCTGAGAACCCGGAAGCAAGACCTCCAGGCAGCGATCTGGGCCGTGGGACTGAGGCGGCAGGTCGCGGAAGAGGTGGTGCCGGGGTTTTCTCAGATCCTGAAGGAGATTGTAGAAGAGATCAACGTTCGCTTGTCTCTGGCATGACGTTCCACTTTAGGCACTTTTCCGGTTCATCCGGGTTAGGAATAGCTATTGCCACATGATGAAAGACTCCGGGAGGGCTTGCTGGAAGGCCGATTTGTAAACCCTGCCCCGCGAGAAAGTGATCAGCGGGAAAGCAAGTTCTTATCGCTATCATTTTATCGGGTATTGGAAGGGAGGTCAGGATATGGCGAAATTTCCGGAAGGATTCACACCTTACAAAAAGGAAGATGCTGAAAAGTACAATAAGTTTCGGTGGTGGTCAGGGCTGACATTCGGAGATATCCTTAACAGGGCCGCGGATATTCATCCTGACAAAGAGGCCTTCGTGGATCAGACGAGCCGGCTTACATTTGGGGAGGCCCGGGAAAAGACAAATAAGCTGGCCATAGGACTGATGGATCTGGGTATCCAGCCCCTGGACCGGGTCCTGGTTCAGCTTCCGAACTGGAACGAATTCGTTTTTGCATATTTTGCACTTCAAAAAATCGGTGCCATCACGGTGTTGCTGATTGACCGATATCGCCAGTTTGAAATCAACCACCTGATTAACATTTCCGGGGCCACTTCCTGGATTGTCCCCTTTAGATACAAAAAGACAGATTTCATTCCCATTATCAAAGACGTCCTGCAGGAACATCCGGAACTCGAGAATGTCATTACTGTCCGGGGAGACAGGGATCAGCAGGCCTTTTCAAGCCTCGAAAGATTGATCGAGCAGGCTGAACTGGCGGAGGACAACCTGGCACGGCTCGTTGATCGGCGACCAGACCCGATGCAGGTGGCCCACATGGGTCCAACCGGAGGGACGACCGGAGCGCCTAAGATTGTCCCTCGGACACACAATAGTCTGCTTACCGGCATTGAATATTGCTCCAGGTCGTGGGATCAGAACAACGAGGACATTAACCTGATCGCCGGTCCAATAGGCCATGACCTGTTATACAGCAAGGGCTTCATCGGAAGCATTATCACACATGGAAAGATTATATTCCTGGATTCTACAGATGCTAAAGACATATGTGAGACCATTGAACGGGAAAAAGTGACTTCGATTATCTGGGTCCCCACTCTGGCGCAAAGGCTGCTTCAATACGAGGATCTCGATAAGTATGATTTGAGTTCCTTGAAAAAGATGCACAGCGCAGGGGGCGCAAGCCACCCTGATCTCGTCAAAGATGTCACGGAAAAATTGAAAATGAAGTTTTACAATGGATATGGCGGGACAGAAGGAATGACGACCATCACGCGCACCAGCGATGATTTAGAGACAATCTGTACCACCGTGGGGAGGCCCACATGCCCTTATGATACATACAAGGTCATTGATAAAGATGGAAATGAACTTCCCATGAACACACAGGGTGAATTGGTCCTTAAAGGCCCCGGTGTATTTACGGGCTATTACCACAATCCGCAGGAGAACAAAAAAGCATTTACTAAGGACGGATCCTTCAGAACCGGAGACGTGGCCAGGATCGATGAAAAAGGCTACATCACACTTACCGGTCGCATTAAAGAAATGGTCAACCGGGGTGGTGAAAGCATCAGTGCCACGGGAATCGAGCGACTCATCAACCGTCACCCGGATGTTACTGCCGTGGCCGTCATTCCGATGCCTGATCCGCTTATGGGCGAAAGGGTTTGTGCCTATATCCAGCCCAAAGCCGGGGCTCAGCTCTCCTTTGACGAGATTATCTCCTTTTTGAAAGGGCAGAAGGCCTCTGTGCTTCAGCTTCCCGAGCGGATTGAATTTATCGATGCCATGCCATATACGGGCGCACAAAAACTGGACAAGAAATCACTGCGGGAGAACATTGAGAAAAAGCTCCTGTCAAGGTTGAAGGGTATAACAAAAAATGCAAAGGAGGCAAACAATGGCAGAAGTAAAGAAAGTTCGGACTGCCTGTCGTAGTTGTCATGGGGGGTGCGGTGTCATCGCCTATGTGAAGGACGGCAGGGTGATAAAGGTGGAGGGGGATCCCGATTCACCTATCAGTCACGGCACATTGTGCTCCAAGGGTCTGGCCATCACACAGACAGCCTATCACCCGGACAGAGTGCTCCACCCCATGAAAAAGGTCAACGACAAATGGGGAAAGATCTCTTGGGATGAAGCGCTTGATACGATAGCGACTAAGTTCCAGCAAGTGATAGACGAGTATGGTCCGGAGCATATTGTGGTCGGTCAGGGGACCGGCCGGGATTACGAGAGCCATCTCTACCGGTTTGCCAACCAGCTCGGCACCCCCAATGTGCTTACAGCCGGGCATATGTGCTATGTCTCAAGGATTGCTTCGACCCTGATTACCATAGGTAATCTGCCTATTGCCGATTACCGGGGAGGCCCGAAATGCATTGTCATGTGGGCCTGCAACCCGCAGTGGACCAACCCGGACGAGTACAAGGGTGCTGACTTTTGGTCGGCTTACAAGAAGGGCGCCAAGCTTATCTGCATTGATCCTCGAAAGGGATTTGTGGCCAACAAGGCGGACCTTTGGCTCCAGATTCGACCAGGCACGGATGCCGCCATGGCCATGGGTTTTCATAACGTAATCATTGAGGAAGGACTTTATGACACGGAGTTTGTGGAAAACTACATCCACGGCTGGGAGGCCTTCAAAGAGAGGGTAGCAAAGGATTACCCGCTTGAACGGGTGCAAGAGATCACCTGGGTTGACAAGGATCTGATCCGGAAGGCGGCGAGGATATATGCCACAACAAAGCCTGCCTGTATCCATTGGGGTGTTCCCACTGAGCAGACCAACAACTGCACGGATTTCACACGCGCCGCGACAGGACTTATGGCCGCAACAGGCAATCTGGATGCCCCGGGGGGTAATGTCCTCAATGTCAACCCGCCCACGCGGACTGTTGCCGAATTCTCACGCCACAAGGACCTTTCCAGGGAGATGCATAAAAAGAGGTTGGGATCTGACCAGTACAAGCTGGGCGCCAGGGTGGCATTCATCACCCCGAAGGTTGCCTGGGAATCCATTCTTACAGGGAAACCCTATGAACTGAAGGCGGGAATCTTGTGTGGAACCAACCCTGTGATGACCAGGGCTGGTGCAAGAGAGGCCTATGATGCCCTGAAAAAACTGGATTTTCTTGCGGTAATGGATTTTTTCTTGACGCCGACTGCAGAACTGGCTGATATTTTTCTCCCGGCATCGACATGGCTTGAACAAAATCACGTGGCGGACAACTGGAAACGACACGGTTTTGTCCTCGCCAGATCGAAGTGTGTCGAGATTGGGGAGTGCTGGCAGGACCACAAGATCTTTCAGGAACTCGGGAAAAAGATGGGCCAGGAATGGTGGGACACTGTGGAAGATGCCCTGGATTACCTGTTGGAACCGACGGGTCTGAACTGGGAGCAGTTCAAAGAGAAGGGTTATCTGCAGGGTGAAATGGTTTACTATAAATACAAAGAGAGAGGTTTTTCCACCCCTACAGGCAAGGTAGAGCTTCATTCCACAACTTTAGAGAAATGGGGATTTGATCCTCTGCCCAGGTATACTGAACTACCCGAGAGTCCGGCTTCCACACCGGAACTCCTTGATAAATATCCCTACATCCTCAATGCGGGATTGCGGACACCGACCTTCTTTCATTCTGCAAATCGTATGATTCCCTGGCTGAGAGAGATCAGACCTGATCCCATTGTGGAGATCCATCCTGAAACAGCGGAAAAACACGGGATAGAGGAAGGCGATTGGGTCTGGATCGAGTCTCCGAGAGGACGCGTAAAGGAGTGTGCAAAGCTGAACACCGGAATTGACCCCAGGGTGATTGTTGCAGAGCATGGGTGGTGGTATCCGGAAATAAAGGACCCTGGTCATGGATGGGATATCTCTAATATCAATCTCCTGATGGATAATTCCCATGAGACTATGGATCCTGCCATGGGCGCCACTAATATCAGGAACTGTCTGTGTAATATCTCTCCGGTGGAAGAATAAATTTCGGGAACGAGAAATGACTACTTGGATAGATCCTGAAACCGATCTGGAATGGCAGTGTAAATCTCCCGGCGAGATGACCTGGCACAAAGCTATCGAATATGCAAAATCACTTTTTTTGGACGGCAAGGAGGATTGGCGTTTGCCGACCATCAGGGAACTGGAAACTCTTCTCGACAGAACCAGATACCGGCCGGTGATGCGTGAAGAGATTCCATTTCGGAATATCCTGAGCTACTGGTCATCAACCACCTTCGGTCCTCATACGCAAAACGCTTGGATTATGATGTTCGACGGCGCCTATGTGCTCAGCTACTATAAGAGCAACTTGTACCATGTCCGTTACGTTCGGGGACAGGAAAGCAGGGTTCATTTGTGCAGCATTTCACACAATGTTCAGTAGGAGGTAATAAGATGGAAAAAGTCTCTTTAATGTTTCTCAAGAATGATTGTATGGGTTGCCATGCCTGTGAGGTTGCATGCAAGCAGGAACACGGGCTTGGCGTGGGACCGCGGCTGGTCAGGGTGATTGAGAGGTCTCCCCTTTTTATCCCAATCTATTGCCACCATTGCGCAAAGGCCCCTTGTAAAGACGCATGTCCAACAGAAGCGATTTTCAGGAATGAGCATGGGATCGTGCTCATTAATAATGATCTGTGTATCGGCTGCAAGGAATGTATGGAGGCCTGCCCATTCGGGGCTATGCAATTTGATGATGACCGTGAGGTGGCGGTGAAATGTGACCTTTGCATAGAAAGGCTTGAGAATAATGAAGAGCCTGCGTGCAGCAAAGCCTGCGCAACAGGGTGCATCATCTGGGGGGATACAAAGCAAATTTCCGAAACAATAGCCCTTGCGAGGCAATCTTGACGGGGAAACCGGGCAGATCCCCGCTGATATATTTTTCATCGGCAGCCTGTTAAAGCGATCGATATGCAAAAAAACCTGCAATATAAAAAGGTGTTTTATGGCGCCTATGGGAAGCCTTAACTCGGATAGCCCTAACTCCACAGGTCGATCCAAGACAGGCAGATCGATTGTTCTCGATATGTTAGCCTCTGATGTCCCTGAGGAAGAAATTCTTGAAGATTATCAGCATCTGACGAAAGAGGATATTCAAGCATGTCTCCGATATGCCGCTCGTTCCTGTAAAAATGAGATTTATGTTGAATTGGAGTCAGTTGCCGCATGAAACTCCAGTCCATAAAAATTCTTACGGACGAAAATATTTCCCCAAAAGTGGTACACCCCCACCCCAAAATGCACTTTATTTTTGCGATTATCTTTGGTATGATATAATGTCATATCGGAGGTGAAATTATGGCCACAGCAAAAATTGCAATCACAATTGATCAGAACTTATTGCATCGTTTAGATTTTTTGGTCAAGTCACAAAGGTTTACAAACCGTAGCAGGGCTATTCAACAAGCTGTTGCAGAAAAACTGGCTCGGATTGAAAGAAGTCGATTAGCACAGGAATGTGCAAAATTAGATCCGAAATTTGAACAAGAAATGGCTGAAGAAGGCTTTGTTGCGGAGATGGATGAATGGCCAGAATACTAAGGGGTGACATTATTTGGGCTGATCTCAATCCGACGATTGGGCATGAGCAAGCAGGCAAGCGGCCTGTCCTGGTTTTAAGTCATGAAGTTTTCAACGAACGATCGGGAACAGTAATCGTCGTCGCCATTACGAGCCAACCCCAAAAAGCCGGGTTTCCCCTTACTCTTGAACTCCAAGAGTCAAATCTTCCTAAACATTCCTGGGTTAAAATCAGTCAAATTCGCACCTTATCGGTAAAACGTCTTCGAAAGAAAATTGGTGTAGCTAAACCCGAAGAAATAAATATGATAATAGAGGGAGTAAACGAAATAATCGGAGGTTGACAACGCCATTCGCTCAGTAGGGCAGGGTCTTTATCCAGCTAAAAAACTGCAAACATCCTCAAAAACCACCAGTGCTAAAAACTAATACAGGGCGTAAGCGATTGAACATATTAGGCGCATATAACCCTGATGCCCATTCATTCGTACATCTTACAGGAGAAGAAAATTGCAATGCAGAGCGAGTTATTGAATACTTTTCTGTAATCACAGCAGCATATCCTACGGCACCCAGGATTGTATTGATCTTAGATAATGCCAAATATTTTAAGGCTAAAATTGTCTTTCAATGGCTGGAAGATCATCCAAAATTACAAATCGAATTTTTACCGCCTTATGCCCCTAATCTAAACCTAATCGAGCGTTTCTGGCGTTTTGTCAAAGATAAGCTTGTGAAGAACATTTACTATAAAAAATACAAAACCTTTCGTGCGAAAACATTTCAGCTTTTGAATCATGTGGATCAACATCTCGATGAATTAAAAACATTAATGGTTGAAAAATTTCAAATCGTGAAAATAGCAGCATAAACTGTGCCAAGAAAAACCTAAGTTAGATTACTATAAGGTGATGGTTCTGTCTTTGTTTACCCTTCTCCTGGCAATCATGCGAAAATGATCTTTCAGATTATCTGGAGCAGCCCGTAGGCACTCCATTTGCGAGGTAAACCGATCCAGCGGTTTGAGCCCTGTAGCGGAGTGAACCCTCTGGTGGTAGATCTGGCTGCGCCACAGATCAAATGCACCATTGAGTTCATCAAGGCTCATCTGTCCTGCTTCGGCCAAAAACTGCATTCGAACAGTCCTGAAAAATCGTTCAATTTTTCCTTTCCCCTGGGGTTTGTATGGCCTTGCATGGATCAAGGCGATGCCGAGAGATGCCGTGATGTGCTCCAGATGCTTTGACCTGTATGCTGCCCCGTTGTCCACATAGAGCTTTCTGGGCAGACCCCTTTTCAAAAGCGCTTTTTCAAAGGCATCCAAAAATGAGACAAGTTTCTCGGAAAGATAGAACCTGGCGTAGGGGATGAGCCTGGAGTGATCATCGATAAAGGCAATCAGGTAACTTTTTCTTTTCCTCTCTCCCACGGTGACCATAGGGCCGTGCATCACGTCCGACTGCCACATATCGTTGGGCAGTTCTGCTTCAAATTTGCGACGGTCCTGGTTTTGGCCCCCTGGGGGTGTCATCAGGTTTTGAGCATGCAAAAAACGATAGACCGTGGTTGGCTTCAAATCTTTGCCGAGTGCTGACAGGCCTCTTTCATTCATGATGCGAATCAGAACCGGCACTGTCGCATCGGGCATCTCTCGGCGAAGGTGGATCAGGTTCAGCCCGGTCTCTTCGTCTATTGCCCGGCTTTTTCCATTATCGGATCGATCCTTCGGATACAGTGACTCGATCTGACCTCCGCTCTCATTGTAAAGTCTTATCCAGCGGAGAATGGCGCTACGGCTGATACGGGACCTGTCCGATACGGGAATGTCCCATTTTCGGGCACACTTCTCCTTCAAAAGCCGCCTTCTCTCTCCACGACTCAGCGTTGCACCGCCCACAAACTCGTGAATCACGCTGAAACGAAAGATGGCAACCCTCTGTTTCTCATTTTCCATCATAGAACCTCCTGTTTTGAGTTTTCATACCCCTTTACACGGTTTATCCTTATCGTGTAAGAGAACTCTTCGGTAGGTTCCTTAAAAACGACTTTGAAGGCAGATTAAATGG
>JAYEIR010000265.1:0-1579 GCA_034660135.1 Thermodesulfobacteriota bacterium | reverse complement strand
AACTTATTGAAGCATCTCTAAAGCGCAAGACAGAGGGGGCACATGGGTAAAACGCTTACTCAAAAAATCCTGGAAAAACATCTCGTTGAAGGAGAATTCCTGCCCGGCAGAGAGATCGGCATTCGCATAGACCAGACCCTGACTCAGGATGCCACAGGAACAATGGCCTGCCTTCAGTTTGAGGCTATGGGCCTTGACAAGGTCAAAACCGGGCACTCGGTGAGCTTTGTTGACCACAATACTATTCAGATCGGTTTCGAGAATGCGGACGACCACAGATATCTTCAGACCACTGCCGCCAAATTCGGGATCGATTACTCCGGGGCCGGTAATGGCATATGCCATCAGGTGCATCTCGAGAGATTCGGAAAACCGGGGACAACACTCCTGGGTTCCGACAGCCATACACCAACCGGCGGGGGCCTGGGCCAGATAGCTATCGGAGCCGGCGGCCTGGATGTTGCGATGGCCATGGCAGGTGAACCCTTCTACCTGACTCGCCCCAAGGTAATGAATATCAGACTGACAGGCAAACTAAAACCCTGGGTCAGTGCCAAGGATATCATTCTCAAGGTCCTCGCGATATTCGGCACCAATGGTAATGTGGGATGGGTCTTTGAATACGGAGGACCCGGCGTGGGGACCCTCAGCGTGCCCGAAAGAGCGACCATTGCCAACATGGGTGCTGAATGTGGTGTGACAACCTCTATATTCCCGAGTGATGATGAGACCGGAAAATTCCTCAAGGCCCAGGATAGAGAGAACGACTGGACAGAACTTGCACCCGATCCTGACGCTGAATATTCAAAAACCGTTGAAATCAATCTGTCCGAGGTCGTTCCTCTCGCTGCAACCCCACATAGCCCTGGAAATATAACCACAGTAAAGGAACTTGAGGGCCTGAAAGTAGACCAGGTCTGTATTGGTTCCTGCACCAACTCGTCATTCAGGGACCTGATGGTTGTTGCGAAAATCCTGCAGGGGAAAAAAGTTCATCCCGGTGTGAGTTTTATTATTGCACCAGGATCCAGACAGGTGGTGAATATGCTGGCAAGAAACGGGGCCCTCGCCGACCTTATGGAAAGCGGCGTCAGGTTGCAGGAAAACGCTTGCGGGTTCTGTATCGGAAACAGCCAGTCTCCCCAAACAGACGCCATATCTCTTCGTACCAGCAACAGGAACTTCCTGGGCAGGTCAGGCACAAAGTCTGCTGATGTCTACCTTGTCAGCCCTGAGACCGCGGCTGCAGCCGTTATAACAGGCAAGGTTACTGATCCAAGAGACCTGGCCGGAGAATACCCTCAAATCGAACTGCCCGAGCAGTTTATCATTGATGATTCAATGATCTTGCCACCGTCAGATAAGCCGGCAAGTATCAGCATCTACAGGGGGCCCAATATCGGTGATCCTCCTTCTATCAGTCCACTGCCTGATAATGTGGACGGCATCGTAACCATAAAGGTGGGGGACAAAATCACCACAGATCACATTATCCCGGCCGGATCCAGAATGAAATACCGTTCCAATGTCCCCAAATATTCCGAATTCCTGTTCGAACTCCTGGACCCTGAGTTCTTCA
>JAYEIR010000264.1:0-30569 GCA_034660135.1 Thermodesulfobacteriota bacterium | reverse complement strand
TCTATTGGCTGTGTGCCTGCAGCATGAAATTGATCATCTGAATGGTACTCTTTTCATTGATCGTATCAGCAGTCTGAAAAGGGCATTGTATAAGAAAAAGATCAAAAAGATGCTCAAAGCAAAATAGCAAAAGAAGACATCATGAAAGATCAAGCAACAGAAAAATTTCCCGCCAGGCCGAAGATCGTTTTTATGGGGACCCCGGAATTTGCGGTGCCTGGTCTCAGGGCACTAATTGAGCATGGTTACGATGTGCTCGCAGTGGTTACCCAGCCTGACAGACCCAAAGGGAGGGGCAGAAAGGTCGTCCAGCCCGCGGTTAAACAGGCAGCCGTGGAATATGGGATCGAGGTGCTGCAGCCCGAGAAGGCATTGGAACAGAAGTTTTGCGAGACTATTCGCAGCAAGGCCCCGGATCTTCTTGTAGTGGTTGCTTTTGGTCAGATTTTGAAAAAATATCTCCTTGATATTCCCCGTTGGGGCGGGCTGAACATCCACGCGTCACTTTTACCCAGGTATCGTGGTGCTGCTCCTATCAACTGGGCCATTATCAACAATGAGACCAAGACCGGTCTCTCTGCCATGCGGATAGATGAAGGCCTTGATACAGGTCCTGTCCTGATGCAGGAGGAGTTGACAATACTTCCTGATGAGACAGCCGGACAGCTTCACGACCGGCTTGCAAGGTTGTCGGGAGATTTCCTCATTAGAACTCTTACAGGATGGACAAAAAACAGTTTCCGGGAGACACCCCAGGATCATGATGATTCCTCATATGCTCCAAAGATTGATCGGGAAATGTCTATGATAAGATGGGATGAGCACGCCAATGCCATATCGGCACTCATTCGTGGGCTTGACCCCTGGCCAGGGGCGGTTACAATGGTTCAGGGCAGGGTGATCAAGTTGTTTTCATCCGGGGTCGTGAATGAAGAGCGTAAGGGCCTGATACCGGGGATGGTCGCAGGGCATTCGGCAGATGGGCTTGAGGTAGGAACCGGCAATGGTACGGTATTTATCAGAGAATTGCAGATACCAGGCAAGAGGCGACTTCCGGTCAGCGATTTTTTAAGGGGTTTTCCATTGGACAGGGGAACTCTATTGGGGAAATAATGAAGACTCTGGTGTCAAATGAAACAAAAGACCTGGGCATCTTTAACGGCTCGAATTACCCACATAAAAACACATTTATTCTTCTTTTGCTGGTTACCTGCATAGTTTTGGTAGGTCTGGCCTTCTTGCTCTGGTGGGTACCGTATGTGGGCCTTGGTAATATCCATCAGAGTCTTCCTGTGATCCTTGCCCTTGTTTTTGGAGGTCTGATCCTTTTTGGCCTTGGAGGCGCCCTGACCCTTGTCTGCACAATTATATGGGGAAGAAATCTCTTTTTTAACCGTCGTATACGGGGCGTGGTAATTCGTGTCCTGTTCCCTTTATTATTGGTTGTTGGAAGGTGTTTGGGTATCAGCAAGGACGATGTGCGGATAGCTTTTGTTGGTATTAATAATCAACTGGTCCTTGCAGAGGCAAAAAAAGTGAGGGCTGAAAGGCTTTTGCTCCTTATCCCACATTGCCTTCAGAATCACGAGTGCGACGTAAGGATTATTGGTAACGTGGAGAACTGTAAGGGGTGCGGAAAGTGCAAGATAAAAGACCTGGTGGCCCTGTCAAAAAAATATGGTGTTTCCATCTCTGTTGCCACGGGTGGCACCCTGGCCAGAAAGATCGTGGTGGACAAAAGACCTGAGCTTATTATAGGCGTGGCATGTGAAAGGGACCTTTCCAGCGGGATCCAGGACACTTATCCGATCCCTGTGTTCGGCATATTGAATAAAAGACCATTTGGACCCTGTTATGATACGGACGTGGATCTTGGGATGGTTGAAGACAAAATAATAACCTTTTTGGATCGCGATGTCAGTGACACCGAGAAACCTGGCCTTAAAAGCAATTAACAGCCTGGATAATGGCACCGGTTTCCCGGACCAGTATCTGAAAGCCGCCTTTCTGAGGTATCCGCATCTCAGTGAACGGGATCGGGCATTTGCTGTCAACCTTGTCCAGGGGACCCTGAGATGGCGACTTCGCATTGACTGGGTCATAGGCCAGGCCGTTCGTTTTCCTTTCAGGAAGATCGAGCCTTTGGTTTTAAATATCCTCCGCATCGGCCTTTACCAGATTCTTTTTATGGACAGGGTCCCGGAATCTGCTGCGGTCGATGAAGCAGTCAAGCAGGCTAAGGGCTTTGGCCGAAGACACGTGGCAGGTTTTGTAAATGGCATTCTCAGGAATGTCTGTCGTCAGAAGCACAGTATTGCCTTTCCTGAGCGTGAAACTGATAGTGTGCGTTACTTATCGGTGTTCTATTCCTATCCTGCCTGGCTGGTGAAAAAGTGGATCAGAGAGGTGGGCTTGGGTCTTACGGAACAACTGCTTGCTGCCGGAAATGAAATTCCGGGCCTCGTTATCAGGACCAATACTCTGAAGATTGACAGACCAGGCCTAATAAAGCATCTGGATCAGGAAGGACTGACAGGGAGACCCACGCGTTATTCACCTGATGGTGTGGAACTTGAGGGGCTTAAGGGGCCGGTTAGCGGGCTGAAGTCTTTCAAGGAGGGCCTGTTTCAGGTGCAGGGTGAGGCGGCTCAGATGTGTTCCTATTTTTTTTCCCCATCCCCGGGGGACAGGATCCTTGATATTTGTGCGGGTCTTGGGGGCAAGTCAACCCATGTGGCTCAATTGATCGGAGACAGTGGATTTATTCTTGCCCTTGACATGAATTACAACAGACTGGTAAGCCTTAAAAGCAGCTCTCGCCGTCTTGGAACAGGTTCCATCAGGACGGTTGTTGCCGATGCTGCTGGAGATCTAAGCTCTCTGCTTCATTCTTCCTTTGATAAGATCATTGTTGATGCCCCCTGTTCTGCCCTGGGCACCATTTCCAAACATCCGGACGGAAAATGGACAAAGAACGAAGGAGATATTGAAAGGCTTTCCATCTTGCAGAGGAAGATCTTGAATAGCGCAGCGCCTTTACTGCGAGAGGGTGGCAAGATGTTGTATTTGACCTGTACAATCTCGAGACAGGAGAATGAGGATATGGTGAGTGGTTTCCTGAAAGAGAACAGGCACATGGAACTTGGAGATCTGAAAGATCGTGTTCCTGAATGGGGCATGGGATTAATTGATGATCATGGCTTTTTCAGGACATACCCCCATGTTAACGGAATGGATGGCTTTTTTGGGGCACTGTTGATAAAAAAGAGTAATACCTAAAATCTGCAATTAGCTTTTATAGGCTTAAAGAAAAACATTTTGGGGTTGGTGTAATTCTCCTTTAAAAAGAATTACAGGGGCAGTCGGAATCCGATACTTGAAACTGGAAATTTGAAACTTGGTCTATATATGACTATTCAGGTGGCTACCAAGTTTCCAGTTTCAAATTTCAAGTTTCCTGATATCGCACGGGAAAAATCTCTTCGGGGATCGAATATTCTAAACCCCAAAAACATTATCTTAAGGACTATAGCAATTAGCCGTTAGTTTAAAGACTATAAGCATTTGTATAGCTTTACGCTGAATTGAAACTTTCATTTTTTGATGCGACTATATTGTCTAACAACTACTTGACATTGTAGGGCTAATAGCTAACGGCTAACCGCTAATTGCATTTTTTATGTAATAACTATTGCAACCCGCAACCACGGTAATGGAGGAAGTTAGATGGGAAAGATAGCACCATCGATCCTTTCGGCAGATTTTACACGGCTTGGACAAGAGATCAAGGATGTTGAAAAGGCGGGCGCCGACTACATCCATATCGACGTAATGGACGGACATTTTGTTCCTAATATCACGATTGGTCCCATGATCGTCAAGGCGGTCAGTGAGATCACGGACCTGCCTCTTGACGTCCATCTGATGATTTCAGACCCGGACCGATTCATCAACGAATTTGCCGGGGCAGGGGCCGACATTATCACTGTCCATGCAGAGCCCCTGAATCATCTCCACAGGACCATTCAACACATCAGGGCAAAAGGGGTCAGGCCAGGTGTTTCTCTAAATCCTGCCACACCTCTCGATGTCCTGGAATATGTCCTGGACGACCTGGACATGGTGCTCCTGATGACGGTGAATCCGGGTTTTGAAGGACAGAAATTCATACGGGATGTTATTCCAAAGATAGAAAAGCTGAGTGAAATTATCCAAAAGAGGGGACTGAACACGGATATTGAGGTTGACGGCGGGATCAACCTGGAGACAATCAGCCTTGCATCTTCAGCCGGTGCCAATGTCTTTGTGGCGGGCTCTGCCATTTTTTACAGTGAAGATTATGAAAAGACCATATGTCTGATGCGTGAGAGAATGTGAATCAGCAAATCGGAGATCCGGATTCAATGACAAACCCTAAAGATATTAACTCACTGCCTGATTACCACATTCACACATTCCTGTGTAAACACGCAGAGGGAGAGGTTCACGAATACAGAACAGCAGCAAAAAGACAAACAATACCCCAGATTTGCTTTACTGACCACAGTCCCAATCCCGATGGATATGACCCTATGCACAGGATGGAAATGGGAGAGTTTTCCTCATACAGGGATATGGTTACCCGTATGCAGGATGGTGAAGCACCCTTTGTTCTGTTCGGTGTTGAAGCAGACTACTATAACGGCTGCGAAACATTTCTCCGCAAGTGGCTCCCTGCCCAGGATTTTGACTTGGTTATCGGGTCCGTGCACTATATCCGGAACTGGGGTTTTGATAACCCGGATCAGAGAAATGTCTGGGATGAGGTTGATGTGACGGATGTATGGAAAAGCTATTTTGAACTTGTCCAAAGACTCGCCCGTTCAGGCCTTTTCGACATCGTGGGGCATCTCGACCTGCCGAAGAAATTCGGACATCGTCCTTTAGATAAAGACTTGAAGGAAATGGTACAACCCACTCTTGATTGCATTGCCGAGGCCGGCATGGGCATTGAAATAAACACATCAGGACTCAGGAAGCCCGTTGGCGAAATCTATCCTTCGGCGCTCATCCTTTCCATGGCATGCGAAAGAGACATCCCGATCTGCTTTGGATCTGACGCCCACAGGCCTGAGGATGTAGGCGCCGACTTTGACAAGGCTCTGCAACTATCACGTGCAGCCGGTTACACTCACTACTTCAAGATCAGGCAACGCAGAAAAAAGATCATCCCGCTTCCTGGAAACAGGGTTTACGTTTGATTCTTTAAATAACTTGGGCTAATAACCTGAGCAGTTGCAATAATAGAAAAATAAATTCTGGATAGGAGGAAAGATATGTTAAACATAGTGAACATAGTACTATATGTTATCTGTATTTTGTGGATTGCTGTGGGTACGCTCTTGATAATCTATACAGAGCAAACCAGGCAGGTCTTGAAAAAAATATTCCCTGTTGAATACGTGAAAGTTTACTCTGTCTTGCCCTTTATTCTTGGAGTATTCCTGGTCGTGGGAGCATTTTATCACACCAACTTATTCTGGTTGGCCTTTGTGCTGGGACTCTTGGGTATAATAAAGGGAGTCTATCTGTTCTTCGGTCCGCCATCCCACGTCAAAAGACTTTGTGAGTGGTGGTTCAATAAGGCTCATGACAGGACTGTCCGGATGTTCGGGTTAATCACTTTCACTCTTGGAATTGCCATACTGTCTTATCTCTGATAACCCGGGATTCCATAAGCCGGGGTGCAAGGAAAAACAAGATGACATTCGATACCGTCAAAAACTTCTTTGATCAGTACCAGTTCGTTTCCCAGATTCTAATGGGAGGGGGTATACTGCTACTCAGTCTTATTTCCTATCTCGTTACCAAACACTACATCCTTGCTATCCTGTCAAAGATAGTCCAGAGGACAAAGACAAGGCTGGATGACATGCTCGTCCAGAAGACCATCCTGCGAAGGGTATCCTATATAGCCCCTTTGGTCATAATCTATGTCTTTGCCTATTTGTTCCCTTCAATCGAGGATGTAGTGCGCAAGGTATGCGTTGCCCTGATATCCTGGTTTGCCCTGCTGTCAGCGGGTGCAACCCTGACCACGTTGAGCGAAATCTACCTCACCCTGGAGGTTTCGCGTGGCCGTCCCATAAAAGGATATATCCAGGTCGTAAAACTTGTTGTTTACATAGCCGGTGCAATCATTATCATAAGCATTCTCGTCGGGCGGTCTCCTCTTGTACTGCTTAGTGGTTTCGGTGCCCTGACCGCGGTTATGCTGCTGATTTTTCGTGACACAATCCTTTCCTTTGTGGCAAGCCTGCAAATTACTTCCAATGATCTCGTGCGGGTCGGGGACTGGATAGAAATGCCCAAATACGGGGCAGATGGTGATGTTATGGATATTGCCCTCCATACAGTGAAGGTCCAGAACTTCGACAAGACCATTACGGTTATTCCCACACACAAACTCATTGAGGAGACCTTCAAAAACTGGAGGGGTATGCAACAAAGCGGGGGCCGGCGCATCAAGAGGGCGATCCATATTGATTTGGACACTATCAAATTCTGTGATCAACAGATGATAGAGCGGTTCAAGGGATTCCACCTGATCTCCGACTATGTTAAACGCAAAGAGCTGGAACTGGAAAAGTACAACAGGGAACATGAGATAGATGCAAATGTACTGGTGAACGGCCGCAGAATGACAAACATCGGGACGTTCAGGGCCTATGTTGAGGCGTATTTACGGGATAACAAGAACATCCACCAGGGCATGACATTTCTGATACGCCAACTGCCCCCGGGACCGAACGGGTTCCTGATTGAAATCTATGTCTTTACAAATGTCACGGAATGGGGCCACTATGAAGCAATACAGTCGGATATATTCGATCATATCATGGCAATTGTGCCCCAGTTTGACCTGAGGATATTCCAGAATCCAACGGGCAAGGATTTCGAGAAACTGGCACAATCATAGGGGATTTAAGGCGCAAGGAGAATCTTGTCCCCAAAGTGCTCCTTCAGGGCCTCTGACAGGGTTTCCGGTCCCTGAGCATTATCAAATTCCACCATAAGTTCGCCCTTCTCACCGACTACAAGGCGGCCGTGGGCTTCAACTACCTCGGCGATTGGCTCAGGCTCAACCGTCCACCAGCCGCGAGTCCGGGCAAGCAATTCATGTCCCTTCAATCGCCTCGGTGTGATTAGGTCGATCTTACGAAACCAGGCGTCCCACCCTACCTGCGCAGGTTCTCTCAGGACAGGTGTGACAGGATCATGATAGATGCGACACCTTCCGAATAACCTCAACCGGATCATGGCAAGACCTCCTGCACAAGTGCTGCAAGTCTCTCATGCCCGGGCACGGCCTCTTCAGGGACCTTGAGCCCAAGCCTGTTGAGGGCGCCTGCAAGACAGATCGCATAAAGCACGGCAATTTCTTCCTCATCTACATTCATGCCCCGTGAAGAGGCCAGGGACCACGACTTTTCAAACAGCGCCCTTGCTGTATCCCTGCCGCGCCTCAGTCTCGTGTCAAACGGCGAAATCGCTCCGTCCCGTAGCAACCGGCGCTGCCCAGCGTCCATCATGGAAAATACATGCCGCATTTGTTGCACTGAGGGATCATGTCCCCAATCATCTGTTTCATTCATCTATGGGCCATTCACCTCTTTCTTTGAGGACCTCCCGGTACACGGCAAGTGCCTCGTTGACTGTGGGCATACCTGCGTAGGTAGCAACCTGAAAAAAGACTTCCGTGAGTTTTCTGGGGTCGCAGCCGACATTTAAGGCAGCGTTTACATGGAGCTTCAATTCATCTCTCGCTCGAAGGGCCGCTAACATGGCGCAAACAACCATCTGCCTTTCGGGCAATGTCAGGACGGTCCGGGAATAGAGATTACCGGTAATAAATTTTGAAAAATCATTGGCCAGGTCCCTGTCAAACTCCTTCCACATAAGATAAGGGGGATCCATCTTGATGCCTTTGCCAAAGAGCTTCTTGGCCGTTTCCTGTGTCCTTTTTGTTATTTCTTCATTACTCACAATATAAAATCTCCTTGTAACTCAGGTTGTTTAGGCTGAAGGCTGTTAGTTTTTAAGTCTGCGCTATCTGCGCATTGATCGAAGCAGGGCGCCCAAAACCTTCTTAGTCTCTACAATCTGTGACTCTACTCACGTAGTCAGGCTGAAGTCCCGATTTAAATCGGGAAATGCTGAAGGTGCCGGAAGAGCGCGATTACG
Source organism: Thermodesulfobacteriota bacterium (assembly GCA_034660135.1). Taxonomy (GTDB): domain Bacteria; phylum Desulfobacterota; class DSM-4660; order Desulfatiglandales; family Desulfatiglandaceae; genus JAYEIR01. The sequence goes on along the minus strand of JAYEIR010000264.1, from coordinate 22,346 downwards.
GCGCTTTGGCGGAGAAACACCTGCCCACCATCGCAAGTTACAAAATTTGTACTTAAAATCAGGTTTCATTGTCAATATCATATTGACAATGACCGGATTTCTTTGTTATAAGCAAAAAATCAAAGGGGCTGTAGCTCAGATGGGAGAGCGCATGACTGGCAGTCATGAGGTCAGGGGTTCGATCCCCCTCAGCTCCACCAGGTGTCTTTAATGGGTCGACTAAAGTAGTCGGCCCTTTTTGTATTTCTATTGCATCTGTGCGGTTTGCATTTCATTAGAGAGATATCTCGCTTCCCTCCTTAGCAGCATTAATACGAATACCGGAATTGTTTTTTCTGGCCAGATCCTCACACTGAGATCTCAAGAATGCCACATCCGGATCTTTTCTTGAAGGATCATGATGAAAAAGGATCAATCGTTTTACATCCGCCTGCAACGCGAGACTGAGTGCGTCAGCACAGGCTGAATGCCCCCAGCCTTTGAGTCGCTCCTTTTCCTCAGATGTATACTGGGCATCGTGGACCAGGACATCAGCATCTTTGCAGAACCCTACAAAATCCTCGGGATGTCTATCGGCCCATGACTCCCTGGTGAGTTCGTTGTCCGTCAGGAAGACAAACGTCTTTTTCTCTTCACGAAAACGAAACCCGACCCCCCCCTGAGGATGCTGGAGAAGGATACTGTCAATCACAACATTATCGATTTTGAGTGGCCCACGATTCAACTTATTAAGGTAACTGATTTCGGCCTTAAGTTCATTAAAGCCAACCGGAAACAAACCCTTGCCCGGCTTTTCATTAAAGGCATACCTGAGCCCTTGCATGCAAGTTGGAAAACCGTCAACAAGTATCTTTGTCCCAGGCTCATAAATAGGACGAAAAAAGGGGAAACCAAGCACATGGTCCCAGTGGATATGTGTCATAAGGAGGTAAATATCCAGCTTCTCAGTATCGGCCAGAAGCCTTTCACCCAGTGCCCTGATACCTGTTCCCGCATCCAGGATGACCTTGGTGCCGCTTTCAAGAGTTACTTCAAGGCAGGTAGTATTCCCCCCGTAAATAATGGTATCTTTCCCCGGCACAGGGATAGACCCTCTTGTTCCCCAGAATTTAATCTTCATCTTTGACCCTTTTTCTTGGTGTGCTGGGCACCTCTCTCAGGAGTATTTCAGAGATTCCGCGTATAATGCCGACGTATCGGCATAGCGGAGCTTTTTACGAAGCTGTCATTTGCTGAGCTATTACAATCAAACAATAACAACTACTCAACGATGTCTGGCATCAGACATAAGGCGATTCAGTTGATCACTTTAATGGTATTAGCCCACAAAAATCAATAAAAAACTCAAGCTGCAGCACTCCAATCATTCGCTCGTATGCCGCTAATTATTGAGCTGTTACTCGGCTTCATTAATTCACGTATTTTATGCATATTTGACTTTGATTACATGGCTTTGCATAATAACCCGACTATTCAGAAGCCGATCTTAAAAAGTTGCTTAATATATCGTTTCAGAGTGTAAATAAAATTGTTGCCAATTATCAATCTATTGTTTATAAACTATTTTTAAACTTTGATGAACTTGTATTAAGTCAGAAAGTACCCGTTATCGTCATTCCCGCAAAGGCGGAAATACAAGAAAATCAACCACTTCTGGATTCCCGCTTTCGCGGGATTGATGGACTTGGAGACTTTTTACGAGGTCATCAACTTTAAGGGCGTCGTTTTTTTGACTATAGTCGTTTCAATAACTTTAAGGAGGTAGAATTATGGATTTTGGTTTAACAGAAGAATTAACAATGTTGCGAGGGATGGCCCGCGACTTTGCTGCTGAAAAGATTGCACCATTCGCGGATGATTGGGATGAAAACCACTATTTTCCTCATGAGGAAGTCGTCAAGCCGATGGGCGAGCTGGGCTTTTTTGGGACCGTACTTCCCGAGGAATACGGCGGTAATGAAATGGGCTGGCTGGCCGGAATAATACTTACTGAAGAAATTGCACGTGCATCCAGTTCCCTTAGGGTCCAGATGAACATGCAGGGCTTTGGCTGCGCTTATACCATCTGGAAGTATTGTGAATCCGAAGAAGTGAAGAAAAAATATGTCCCAAAACTCGTTAGTGGAGAGCTTGTAGGCTGCTTTGGCATTACCGAGCCGAACGCCGGTTCAGATGTCATGGCCTTGAAATCAACTGCTGAGGATAAGGGAGACCACTGGCTTGTTAACGGCACTAAGACCTGGATCTCGAACGCCAGTGCCGCAGATGTAGTTATTTATTATGCATATACGGATAAGGCAGCTCGAGGCAGAGGACTGTCTGCCTTTATAATTGAGCCCAAGAACTTCAATAATGTCACCACTAACGATCTCGATAAGCTGGGAACCAGGTCTTGCCCTACCGGCGAAGTAATACTTGAGGAGACAAAGGTTCCCAAGGAAAATATCCTCGGTAAACCAGGTGATGGAGCAAAGATTGTCTTCGGGTCGCTAAATCAGACACGCCTTTCAGCCGCTGCCGGAGGTATTGGTCTGGCCCAGGCATGCCTTGACTCTATTACAACCTACGCCATGGAAAGGGAGCAGTTCGGACAGCCTATTGGCGGTTTCCAGATGATCCAGGAGATGGTAGGACAGATTGCCCCACAGATTGAGGCAGCGCGCTTGATGGTTTATAAGGCCGCGTGGCAGAAAGATCAGGGAAATTTGGGAAACACGAGAGAGGTGGCCGAGGCCAAATTCGTAGCAGGAGAAATTGCCATGAAGTCGGCTGAGTATGCCATGAGGATCCTCGGTGCTTATGGATACTCCACCGAATATCCTGTTGCGAGGTATTTCCGTGATGCGCCTCCATACTTCATGGTTGAGGGTTCAGCCAATGTGTGCAAGATGATTATTGCAACAGATCAGCTCGGCATCAAAAAGGCAAAAAAATAATACTCCGGGTTCGGAAAAAACATGCAACGAGGTGTTTGATACCCCTGCCCCTCTCTCATTTGCTTGGACGGGGCAGGGGCTCTTCAACAAGTACTTTACCTCAGGGCACATGTGCATTTTTCATAAAAGAACATATTTGAAACCAAATCTATAATAGGGAGACAAAAATGAGACCTTATTTTGAAACAATGACGCCTTTCGGGAAGGTTTTGACCGAAAAGCAGATAGAAGCTAACAAAGAGAATGTGGCAGACATCAAGGCCGTTGAAAAACAGGTAGACGAGGCCGTCGAGGCCGTAAAAAACGCCGGCATACCGGCGGAAAAAATCAAACAGCGCGGCCAGACCACGATCTGGGAGAGGATCGAGTACCTTGTGGATCCAGGAACATGGTCTCCCCTCCATACCCTTTACAACCCCCTCGACAATGAAGAAGGGACCACCGGTGTGATCGACGGACTTGGTAAGATCAACGGCAAATGGTGTGTGATCATCGGGTTCGACAACAAGGTCATGGCCGGTGCATGGATTGCCGGTCAGGCCGACAATCAGCTCAGGGTCACTGATATGGCCAAGAGACTGCACGTGCCTCTGGTATGGCTGGTCAACTGCAGTGGGGTAAAGCTGCCCGAGCAGGAACTGGTCTATGCAAACCGAAGAGGAAACGGCACGACCTTCTTCCGTCATGCTGAGCTAGAAACACTCGGTATTCCCATTATTGCAGGCATCTATGGGACGAACCCTGCCGGTGGTGGATATCAAGGCGTTAGCCCTACCATCCTCCTGGCCCATAAAGATGCCAATATCGCCGTAGGTGGCGGCGGCATCGTAGGCGGCATGAGCCCCAAGGGTTCCTTTGATGAAGAAGGCGCCGAAGCCCTGATTGATGCGACCCGTCATTTCAAGCAGGTCCCTCCGGGAAGTATAGGCATCCACTACAATGAGACCGGTTTTTTCAAAGAGGTACATGACACGGAATTTGGGGTCCTTGATGCAGTAAAGAAGTATGTGGACATGGCCCCTGCCTATGATCCCAATTTTTTCCGCGTAGCCGAACCCAAAGAGCCCAAATTCGCCGGTGAAGATATCAACAACATTATTGCCTTCAACCAGAAGCGCTCCTATGAGTTCGAGGAAATACTTGCCCGACTCTTTGACAATAGCGAACACATGGAATTCAGGCCCGGTTATGGACCGGAGGTATACACCGGACTGGCCAAAATAGACGGCTTCCTGGTTGCTTTTATCGGGAACCATATGGGTTTTCTCGGTATGGAATATCCTGAATACGCGCCGTATCCCGGTATTGGCGGCAAGCTTTATCGCCAGGGCCTGATCAAGCTGAATGAATTCGTCACGCTCTGTGGCCGTGATCGCGTACCTATTGTCTGGTTCCAGGATACCAGCGGAATTGACGTGGGCGATATTGCGGAAAAGGCCGAATTACTTGGCCTGGGGCAGTCTCTGATATATTCGATTGAGCAGACCAATGTTCCGCAGATATGCATCATTCTCAGAAAGGGAACAGCAGCGGCTCATTACATCATGGGTGGCCCCACTGCCAATAACCACAATGCATTCACGCTGGGAACACCAACAACTGAGATCTATGTGATGCACGGCGAGACAGCGGCAGCCGCTTCCTTCTCCAGAAGGCTGGTAAAGGAAAAAGATGCCGGACGTCCGTTACAGCCGACCATTGACAAGATGAATACCCTGGCCCAGGAATATTACGATAAGTCCAGACCCATCTATTGCGCCAATAGGGGATTCGTAGATGAGATCGTAAGATATGAAGATCTCCGAAAGTATCTCGTAGCATTTGCCGGTTGTTCCTACCAGAATCCGGTATCTCTGTGCCCGCATCATCACCTGATGCTTCCAAGAATCATCAAGGGATAAAAACAAACAGGTTAGCCGCGAAATCCATCGCGGCTAATCCTTAACTTTTATCCAGCTTAACTATCATCCATCCATAAATGGCTATTTCCCGTAATCTCTGCGATAGTCTCGTGTCCTATGCATTTTCTTCTGCAACGCAATACAAGCCTTTTCCTTTAACCGCGGCCTTAAGGCACAAATTATCGGACACACAGGTCGATCTCCGCCTGTCTCCAGACATCCATCTGTTTATTAGATCGGGCTCACGAATCAAAGGACGACATAGGGAAACATAGTCGACACCATTTTTTATCAGGTCCTCGGCCACCTCATAGGAACGTATGCCTCCCACCAGCATCAGAGGCACCCTGATCTTTTGTTTATATTTTTTTGCCGCATCCTTATAATATACCTCATTTTTGGGAGAAGCCTTGCCTTTCCTTATGGACCAGAATTTGCCGGAATGGGCTGTGCCTCCACTAAGTTCTATAGCATCAATTCCGGAATCTTCAAGCATCTCCGCTACCTGGACCATGTCACTCACGGTAAAGCCACCTTCCAGGAAATCCTCCGAGTTGAGTTTGATAAGCATGGGAAAATCATTTCCCGCAAAATTTCTTATATTTCTGAGAACTTCCATAATGATTCGCGCACGATTCTCAATATTCCCGCCGTATTCATCCTGCCTCTTGTTATAGAACGGAGAGAGAAATTGGCTTAGTAAATATCCGTGGGCCGCATGGATCTGCACACCGTCAAAACCGGCGTTCTTTGCCCTGAGAGCTGCCAGCCCGAACTGTCTAATAATATCCTGAATTTCTTCTATTGTTATTTCACGACATACAGGGCTTCCCTGTTCTTCGATGACAGATGGTCCCAGGGCCTCCAGGTCTGTCAGTTTGGAAGGGGCCAGACCACCAGCATGGGAAAGCTGCAGCACAATCTTTCCCCCGGCCCTGTGCACGGCTCCAGCCATGTCCTTTAGTCCCGCGACCAGTTCGTCACTATGCAGTCCCAATTGCCGTGGTCCTGCCTGGCCGTTTTTGGTCACATATGTATGACCCGTGATAATCAACCCCACACCACCGCGAGCAAGTTGGACCATCAGATCAACAAGCCTCGCAGTGCAGGCGCCGTTCTCAGCGGCCATGCCCTCCCATGTGGCAGAACGGATAAAACGATTGGCCAGGGTCATGTTGTTGATTGTAGTTTCTTCAAAAATCTCAGACATTATCTTTCCTCGCAAGTTGTTTTTTGAATTCCAAAATATCTATTGCCAATCTAATAGCAAATCATAATTGACACATATTTAGCAATACAAAAAATGTAACCATTTACAGGTTCAGGCCTCCTTAAGTGGTTGTTTGTACTTGAATCAGATCGCTTGCCTGAAAAATGGACACTTGATATAGTTGAATGTCTAATACCGCCGAGGCGTGACTATTTACCAACTCACGACTTAACAACTCAACTATTTGACGATCTCTGTGATAAGTTTTAAACTTTGTACTCAATCCTAAACAGAGAATCTACAAGCGGAGAATATGCTTTTCAGGCACAGGATGAGGACAAGCAAATGATTGGAGCAATCGCCGGTGACATAATCGGGTCAATCTACGAAGCACACAATATCAAATCAGAGGACTTCCCTCTTTTTTCGCGTGGTTGCACGTTTACTGACGACACTGTGCTGACGGTGGCTGTGGCCGATTGCATACTTCACGACGGGGATTATGCAGAAAAACTCAAAGAGTATTACTTTATGTATCCTTATGCGGGCTATGGGGGAGCTTTTCATGCATGGACCAGATCCGATAGTAATGAGCCTTACAAGAGCTGGGGAAATGGATCGGCCATGAGAGTCAGCCCCGTAGGCTTTGCGTATAACGACCTTGAAGAGGTCCTTGAACAGGCAAAACGAAGTGCGGAAGTTACTCACAATCATCCGGAAGGAATAAAGGGCGCACAGGCAACTGCCTCGGCTATCTTTCTGGCAAGACAGGGGAAAACAAAGGGAGAGATCAAATCCTACATCGAGGGAACCTTCCTTTACAGCCTGCAAGAAAAAATAGACGAAATAAGACAGTATTACACCTTTGATATATCCTGCCAGGGTTCGGTGCCGCAAGCAATCACGGCTTTTCTTGAGTCTGAGAGTTATGAAGATGCTGTGCGCAAGGCAGTATCAATAGGTGGGGACAGCGACACTATCGCCTGCATAGCCGGAGGGATAGCTGAGGCATATTACAAAGGAATTCCTGAGTTCATATTTGACCAGGCATATAGTATCCTGGACAATAGACTAAAGAGCATAACCGAGGAATTCAGGTCAAGATACGTGACGCGAACTGATACAGATCAAGACCAGCGCTGAAAAGACCATAAGCACCGTCTTGCTTCATTAGATTGAAAGGAAAATTATGATGCAGACCCTTGTCAAATTGGCCATCAGTGTAGCCATCATTCTTATGTGCGTACATATTGGAAGGAGATTTCCATCTTTGGCCGGTCTTATTGCGACAATGCCTCTTACCGGGTTAATTGTCCTGGTATGGTTGTATTACGACAATCCCGGAGATCACGAATTAATGATAGGTTACGCCAAGGGCGCTCTCTGGGGTATCCTTCCCAGCATTCTGTTCTTTATCGTAGTATTTGTGGGCTTTAAAAAGCATCTGCCTCTTTTCGTCGTATTACCGGCCAGCTTTGCTGTGTGGCTGATTGGGGCCTTCTTTCATCAGTGGTTTTTGAAGTGATAACTGAAAAATACGGATTCTCCTGTTCTGCAATCTCAAGTTTGATCCACGGAACTGACGAGTTTTTGCAGTTCTTCTATCTGATGCCAGTACCGAGGCCCGGCAACCTGCAATACGTTATTGTGACCGGCACCTTTTACCCCATAGACAGAGCTTTGGTCCCCCGGCCTCCTCAAAAAGCCTGTGGCCGTGCCATAATGGGACAACAGCATCGTTTGCCCCGTGAATAATCAGTACCGGGCATTGTACCTCTCCTATTCTTTGTATGTTACGAAACTTATCAAACGGCACAAGAGGAATCCTTGTCATGACCCGAAATGCCGTAACAAAAGAGCCTTCCACTATCAGGGCAGCAACGGGCTCTTTCGAAGCGAGGTATATTGCAGGGGCCCCACCGAGAGAGCGCCCAAAGACAATGATCCTGTTGGGGGGTACCTTGAGGTGCTCAGTCAAGTAGCGGTAGGCGGCATCAGCATCCTTATACACATTGGCCTCGGACGGGAGACCCCGGCTTGTGCCGTAGCCCCGGTAATCATACGCAAATACTGAATACCCCTTGTTTCTGATCTGTTCCAGGATTGGTCGAATATTGCCGAGGTCCTCCGCATTACCGTGACTGTACAGGAATGTAAATACGGCGCCTGGATTTTGGAGGTATAATGCTGAGATGAGCTCTCTATCCCCTGTCTTGACCTTTATGATGTGTGGACCGTCATTGTAAGATGTTTTCTGAGGTTGGAAAATGATTCCGTCAGAACAGAGATATGCGAACATGACAAAGGAGATATATATGAATGCAGTCACAAGGATGCTGGACCGAAAAAACCTCCTGAAAGATGATTCCCTAACCAGCAGGCTTTTGAGCTTCTGACTATTCATTTTGACTGTCCAATTATCTTATGCAACCTCAGTCATGAGGTTTTACTGAGTTGGGATTGATTCCATTAATCCAAAATCCAAAATCGTGCCTGAAGAGGGTTTTCGTTCAGGCACTATATCTCTTTTATAGCCTGAAATACCTCCTCCGCATGCCGGTCCAGATATCCAGTAATTACTTCCGAGTCAACAGGATCAATATGCTTATAGCTATTCAACTGGGAGTAAAGCATAGCCTTTATTTCGTCCATATCCATGTCCTTGAGTACATGCCTTACCATGGCCTCGCCATTGGGAGGGCACATACCTCTATTCTCCTGAAGCCTCAGTCCTTCAAGAAGTCCGTCAATAACGGGCAGGGGTGTGATGGAATCCGCCCACACAGGCCCACCCATACCCTCATCCTTGTCTATACGCATCTTGACCGTAAGGCTCAGAAAAAACAGTACGAGGGCCTTTAGCGGATCAACGAATTCATGTGCATCATATAGTACAAGTGGCCTATATCCCCTTACCGTAATCAACCTGACATCCACTTTATCTTCCTCGAGTTTAACCACAAAATCACCTGCCCCATGGTGCCATGGAAAGATCTGATTACATGTCTGAATATTATAGTGTAAGGTCAAGATCTTGCTGGCCCCTTGTATAATGTCATGTGCCTGTTTATCAGTAGCAAATCTATTGCCGTTTTGTAAGTCCCATATAACTATGCGTTCTCTTCCGTCGTCATCCTTTTTAACATGCCATTCATGATACCCTTCAAACCATTCAAACAAGGATATCACAACAGTCTCAGTTATATCATTCCGCTCTACCCTTATAACGGTCTTAAGATACATCTCAGGGAGATAACGAATATCCAGCCCTTTATTGAGCTCCTCAATTATCTCATATTCAAGAGCCATCTGGGCCTTTGCATTGGGTGTAAGGGCCATGCTGGTACCAAATTTGCTCTTATCATGAGCTCCAATGATCTCAACACTCCCGATCTGATACAATGCACCGTATTTTTCATAGCGTATAAGGATCGTTTTAATATCACTTAAGGCCACCTGCCTGCCCCATATCCTGCTTAGGATTCCGATTAAGAGGACACCATTCTTTTGAAGAATGAAGTCCTTTATTGCCACAAAATAGTCTTCAAGCAGCATAAATGGGTGAGGTTGAAATGGTTCCAGAAGAAACGGACGTTCAAGCATCTCCTGGTTCAAACGGGCATCTCCCTGAGGGGATGCAAAGAGATATATTATTTCCATAGTATCTACACTACCTCCAAAATACTTCTATATTGCTCCTTAAATGCGTGAATTAGCGGAACAGGCAGAGAACGAAATGACAAAAACATGGTAAGTCTACTGAACATTAGATGATCATTTAGGATTCGAAGTTTAGAGAAAAGGGTATTTCTGGTCAAGCAAAAAAACTATCGCATTTGTATCTCTATGGTAAGCAATCAGATATATTTATTTCCGATTTTTCATCCAGTCAATGATATGATGTTTAAGCACCTATACAGATAAAGGGAATTCTTTCTTGACAAATAAATGAAATAGCCTAAAATATTAGGCAATAGGTTCACAATAGTGAACGCCTCTTTGCCATATATAATCTATGTGTTATGGATAGTCACCTATCAAAAGTAAGCGTTATAAGAATTTCAGGGGAATATTTAATCAATCGCCTGTTCATTTCCAGTTACCTTTTCTTTTCTATTTTTAAATATGCATGAGGAGTACGGCATTTCTTCCCTTCAATTTCACTGATTTTGCTGTATTTATTTCCGATTTTTTATCCAATCGATGATATGCTTTTAAAGCACCTATACAGATAAAGGAAATATTTCTTGACAAATAAATGAAATAGCCTAAAATGTTAGGCAGTAAGTTCACAATAGTGAACACCTTGTTTGCCACATATGGCTGTATGGTCTATATGTGATGGACAGCCAGCTATCAAGTGTGTTGCTGGTTCACCATAATGAACTACGTGAGTTGTGTTTGACTTCAGGAAGTGCTCAGTTATAATTTATGGCTTACCCTATCATTATGTTCAACATAGCGAACAATCCTTATATTATAGGGAATGGGCATGGGGTTACAAGCAGGATTATCTTACCGCACTTTTATCCAGCTATCCAATGAAGGATTTCCGGAGTCACGAGTCAAATTTATTTCGCTTACGTAATAGAAAGGAGAATGGGTATGGAACAAGACAAAAAAGTTGGATCTACTATCGAATCTTTACGATCTACAAGGACCTATGGCAAATTCAGATGCCATAACCCTACATGTATGGAAAGACTCGAACCCAAAAAGGGGCAGAAGACCATTAAGTGCCCCACATGCGGTATGGAATTTCGAATTGCATGGGTCAAAGATGGATTCCCCAGAATACGGGGGCCGGTTTGGAGTGTGAATAAAAAAGTCGCTGAAGAGGCATTCGAAAGGAAGATAACGGCTACAAAATCTATAGAAAAAGAAGCTATAGAAAAGGATAAGGGGGGAAAGTAATATGGCTTTAAAAAGAAAGATTGCTTACATAGATCTCTCCACGGGTGATATTGAAACCCAGGTCATTCCTATTGAGGTCAGGAAGAAATTTCTCGGGGGCAGAGGTTTAGATGCCTATTTGCTGTACAATCATACCAAAAAGGGTTGTGATCCGATAGGTCCGGATAATACGCTTATGGTAAGCGGCGGTATTCTTACTGCAACCTGCGCGTCCGCAACAGCCCGAACCCACGTAATGGCCAAATCCCCCTTGACAGGGCTTTTGGGAAGCGCCAACATGGGTGGTTTTTTTGCACCTGAGCTGGCCTGGGCAGGGTTTCATCACCTTGTTATCAAGGGTAAGGCCAAGCACCCAGTGTATATTTATATTCACAACGACGAGATTGAAATCCGCGATGCCCGAGGCGTTTGGGGACAAACCGTTACAGATGCCCAGTGGGCCATTCGGGACGAACTCGGGGATCAGGAAGTAAAGAGTATGGTCTGTGGACCTGCGGGCGAGAACCTGGTTGCCTTTGCCAATGTCATGACCGGTATCAAAAACGCCGGTGGCCGTACTGGAATGGGATGCGTCATGGGTTCCAAGAACCTGAAGGCAGTGGCCGCCAGGGGTACCATGGATATCGACATAGCATACCCGGAAGAAGCGCTTGAGTTTAATAAGGAATTTATCGACCATATCACGAGTGCCAAGGTTAGCCAGACCCAGGGTACACTCGGGACCCCATTTATCTGGGGTGCTACCAATTCCTGGGGAGGTATCAGGACCAGGAACTTCCAGTACAACCAGTGCGAGTATGCCGACGATATCGAGCCGGAACGTATTGATGAGATCTGTGAGGAGACCATGGGGCCATATCACATGACCGGTTGCTTCGGCTGCCAGGTACATTGCCGTGCCCAGTACAAAATCCCTACTGGTCCCTTTGCCGGCAAGTATGATGAAGGTCCGGAATATACCTCGCAGGGTGCATTCGGTGGTGAGACCGATACGCCAAGGGCGGAAACAGTGCTCACCGGAAACCACCTCGTGGATCAGTACGGGATGGACAACCTGGATACCGGAAGCCTCATCTCCTGGGCCATGGAACTCTTCGAGCTGGGCATTATCGACAAAAAGCAGACCGACGGCCTGGATCTGAATTTTGGCAACGACGAGGCTGTCATCGAGATGATCGACCGCATCTGCTATCGCAAGGGATGGCTCGGAGATACCCTGGCAAATGGAGGTATACAGGCATCCAAGATAATAGGAAAAAATTCTTTTGACTACCTGATTCAGGTCAAGGGAATGAGCAACCTGCACTCCGATGAGAGGGCGACCCCTGCTCTGGCACTCAATATTGCCATGTCTTCAAGGGGTTCCGACCACCTGAGGAGTCGCCCGGCTATCGACCTCTACCATCTGCCTGAGGACGTTTTGAGGAAGATCTACAGCAACCCGGTTCCCTATGACGGTCCTTTGAGCTCCGAGCATACGTCATACGTCGGCAAATCCTGGATGGTCTTCTGGCAGGAAAACTGCTACATGGCTGTTGACTGTCTCGGAATCTGCAAATACCATACCACATTCCTTGGTGCGACCCTGCCTAACTTCGAGGACTGGCCCAAGGTACTCTATTACAATACAGGCCTTGAGATGTCCCCTACGGATATATGGGATGTGGCAGAGCGATGTAATAACCTTGAACGACTCTTCAACCTGCGCGAAGGACTGAAGAAAGATGATCCCGAAAAGGGTGACGTGCTCAACCATCGCTACCATGACGAACCATGCAGACGCGGTGCGCCGGAGGTTGTTGGAAAACTCATAGAGAAAGACAAATTTCTCGAGATGCGTGCAGAAACTTATGAGCACAAGGGTTGGGATGAAAACGGTATTCCCACACCCGAGACCCTGAAGAGACTCGGCATCGACAAAGAGCCGTCCCACTTGGTGTAATTCGAAATGAGAGGAGGAAACAATGGCTAAAGTTTTGCAAATAAACTATCAGAAGTGCACCGGCTGCCGGCTCTGCGAACTCGTATGTGCTGTGTTCCATGACGGGAAATCCAACCCCGCCAGAAGCCGCATAAAAGTCATGAAATGGGAGTCCGAGGGACTCTATATACCAATGTCCTGCAACCATTGTCAGGATGCTCCCTGTGTAAACGCCTGCCCGGTTAAGGCCATATATCGAGACGAAGAACTCGGTTCTGTCACAGTAGACTATGATATCTGCATAGGCTGCCGAACCTGCGTGTCGGTTTGCCCCTTCGGTGCCATGTCCTACAATACTATTGACAGTAAGGTATTCAAGTGTGATCTCTGTGATGGTGATCCCCAGTGTGTCCGGTTCTGTGATGAAAATGCTATTGAGTATTTGGACGCCACTGATGTCAGCGTTGATAAAAAGAGAGAGGCCGCTGAAAGACTGTCCGTGGCGAGCAAGGAGGCCGCAACCCTTCTTGCCGGGATGTAAGCGTTAATAAATCCCCTTGTTTTTCACAGTGGAATTTATTAGTTAATTAAATAAAATAAGGGGTTCGGATTAAACCGAACCCCTTATTTTTTGGGCGTCTCGTCTCAGTGATTAATAAAGAATCCACGCCCATCGAAGACCCCGCTATGCGGGGGAGGACGTGGTTTCACAAGTGCCTAAAGTTTAAAGTGCCTAAAATGCCTAAAGTTAAAGGACACTACCCCTTTTGAATGCCGCTTGAGTTGGCCAAAACAAGCATATCTATTCAAGAGGCACAAAGGCACAAAGAAAGCTCAAAACCACAGTAATTTTATTCCTGGGCATTGCAATGGGTTCACGACAGGAATTGCAAACTCGGAAAGATGATGCGCAATCAGTAGACGGACTTTTTGCGAAGCCGTCAAAGGTCAGAGGACGCCATACCAAACAGACTCTTAAACTTTGTGCCTTAGTGACCCTGCCCCTTTGAACCTGAGGTACATATAATCAAACCGATCGGTAATAGTGCATCTATCTAAGAGCTTTATTTATCCACAATATCCGGGTCTTCGTATATATTTCCGATCACGGTAAGGAGATGGGGCTTCCATGGTAGATGTGTTCCACGATAATCGTAGACACAAAATCCTGCGTTCTTCTCATTCCATTTGACAATGTGCGTCGATTGCGGGATGCCGATCCTTCCACACGTATCGTCTACTATGTCCCCTTCATAAATTTCATATCCATTCATATCATGGAATCCAATGAATTGTTGGAGTTCACAGGAATCCAACTGCAGGACTCCTGTTTCCTCAGGATTACCTCGAAACCAGGTGCCTGATATTTCATTTTTTGAAAAATCAATGTAGCGAACTTCAAACAACTGCTTCCTGTTCCAGTTCCATGCCCTGTATTTTACATGTTTCATAATGAATACCTTCCTGCAAAAATAATAAAAACGGAGGTTGGAAACATCCTGAGCAAAATAAACCGGATCCACAATTTCCCTTTGATAGCCTCTCGCTTTTGTGAGAAAGAATAAGCGATATTACTTCGTGGGTCAAGGTTTAAAGGTAACAGCCCAATAATTAGTGGCATACGAGACAGGCACCGGAATCTCTGAATCCTGGAGAGAATAGAGGTAATTATAGGGTGTCTTTGTGGCGAAGAATCTGACATTTTATTTGACATAAAAGACAAAATTCCTTAGGCTATCCTCTTCATCCCCTTAGGGGGGGGGTGTGGATTGAGTTTGGTGACTCACCTGAATAATTTTCAAATTAAGTCTTCAAAAACCGGCCTCTTATCATCTCATCTGACTCCGGCATGAATGCGCCTTAGGAGGCTGTCCGAGAATGAGAAATTTTTTGAAAGGTCAAGGAAGGCGAAGATTTTAACCGCAGGAATAGATTGAATATTTTGAGGATTAAAATCTAAGCCTGACGCAGAGATTGCGGAAAATAGCCATTCTCGGACAGCCTCCTAAGGCTCTTACTTAAATATGCAACTACTGGATAATAAAAATAAACAGATGCCTGATACTGGCCGTATGTAGCCCTTTGGGAAACAGCGATGGAAATAAATAAAATCGAATTAGTCTCTATAGGAATTGATATAGGCAGTTCAACCAGTCATTTGGTCTTTTCCAATCTTATATTAATAAAGGACGCTAAGTCCGCCACCCAGCGGTTCGTGATTAAGGAAAGGAATGTAATCCATGAGGGAAGGATAATAGATACACCCTTGTTGGATGACAAGACCATTGACATAGATAAATTAACCGCCTTTTTCAAGGAAGAATGCGATAATGCAGGTTTAGATCCTGATGATATCCAGACCGGCGCGGTGATTGTCACAGGGGAGACGGCTAAGAAGCAAAACGCTCCACAGATAGCAGAAGCATTATCCAAGGATGCAGGTAAATTTGTTGCAGCTACAGCAGGTCCCAATTTCGAGAGCCTTCTCGCTGCAATGGGTTCAGGTGCAACCGCCAGATCAAAAGAGCATAATAAAACAATATTATCCTGTGACATCGGTGGTGGGACCTCCAACCTCGCTATATCACAAAACGGTGATGTACTCTCCACAAGTTGCGTGTCTGTTGGAGGCAGACTGATTGCCCTGGATTCGGATGGTAAGATATGCCGACTTAATGAACCTGCACTTAAGGTTATGAAGGATATTGGATTGGATTACAAAATTGGGGATCCGGTCCCACAAGAGGGCCTCGAAAGAATCACGTCAAGATTGGCTGAGGTTTTAATTGAAGTCATGACGGGGCCTGCAATTTCCTCCCTATCAAAACAGCTTATGGTAACTGATGACATGAATTTTCCGAAAACAATTAATGAATATATATTCTCAGGAGGCGTGGCGGAGTTTATATATGGGGATCAAGGTAATTACAATGATATAGGGAAAATTCTATCAGATAAAATAGTGTCCATGACACCCAAATTAAATGCTCCTGTTGTGGAGCCTGTTAATAAAATCAGAGCAACTGTTATAGGCGCTGGGGCCTATTCATTATCTATTTCAGGCTCATCTGGATTTATGGACGACAAGCTTGCTTTTCCGATAATGAATATTCCAGTGCTCAGGGTGGATGTGGAGGAATCACGCCTCAGTACAGAACATGTTGTTTCAAAGATTAACGCCGCTTTTCAAAGATATGACTTGATCGAAGGCCAGGAAACCGTAGCCCTGTATTTCAAGGACCCTGTTCGGGTTAATTATCCTGCATTAGAATTGTTTGCAAAATCTCTTGAAACAGCCCTGAGCAATTCAATTGATAGGAAGACGCCGGTTATTCTCATCTTTGAAAAGGATATCGCATGTAGTGTGGGCAACGTTATTCGACGGGAAACCAGTTTGAAAGAAAATTTACTGTCACTTGATGAGTTATCATTGAATGATGGAGATTGGATCGATATCAGTGAACCTTTAGTTGGTCATCAAGTATTTCCTGTTACGGTGAAATCTCTTGTTTTCCCTATGAATGAGTAATTTGTCTTGAATTGTTATTTGATTGAGGGGAGGTCCCGTGCCATAACAGCCGGGGACTCCCCTTTTTTCTTTTATCCTTCTACGGGCAAATTTTTATCAAATCTCTATCTGAATTTTGCCCTTTTTTGAGCCCCTTAAAGGAGACACCATTGAAAGAATGATATTTTTAAACAAATCAGAAAGAAACGGGTTTAACGGCATATCATCCCCGTCAATCTTGACGGATATCAGAGGATTTAAAGACACACATGAATCGATTGTCTCATTTCCGCTTACGATTTCTTTTGCAAGTTCATAACAGCTTTCATACCCGCAATGGCCGCAGTCTAAATCCGGCAGCTTGAAAGACCTTTCAATAACAATGGCCGCCATCTTTTTAACATGATCATCATCCATTATATTAAAATCAGCAATATTTTCCTTGAAACTGGCGGTAGCGAGCTGCAGGCCGTCAAACAAATCGTTTTCTTCTGCCTTATCTCTTATGCAGACGATCTTAGGAAACGTCTTTTTTTTCTTAAAACCCTCAACCAACACAATATCGCAGTCAAAATATGCGAGTATGTCCTCTATTGATCTCTTTCCTTTCACGATCATCTCTGATTCAATTGAAGAAACCGCACATACGAAGTCAGCATGTAATCCGTATTTTGATGTATCTGTATCCGGGAGGTTTATATCGCCGGGAACATGTTTCAGGATGCCGACACTCAATCCCATTTTTGAAAGTTCCTGAGACAACCTGACGCCTAATGTAGTCTTTCCGCTCTTTTTAAAACCTGTTATTCCGAATACTTTCATTTTAACCCCCCGCAAGCATAAGTATTATATGAATTTTATCCCCGTCCTTAACTGGCTTGTTCAGTTCATCCGGGTAAACGGTTTCCAGATTAATATAGATTTCAACAAATGGGTGCAATTCACCCTTTTTTTTAAACAACCCCTTTTCCATGCCGGGAAAATGTTCAATTAGGTGATCAAGACATTCAGAAACCGTCTTTCCATCAACCTCCACGACCTCTAATCCGTCGGTTAGTTCAACTTGAGATGTGTGAATGTATATCTCTATGCTCACGTTTCATTCCTTTCCATCAAATGACCGCAGTGATCACAGATCACAATCAGGATTTTTCTTGAGCTTAAATTCCGTAAATTTCAGTTTCAGACCATCATAGACTAACAACCTGTTGGTTAGCAGGTAACCGCTTCCAACAATAAATTTGATAACTTCTGTAGCCTGAATTGCTCCTATAACAGCGGGCGCAACTCCAATAACAGGGAATATTTCGGCAGGCACCGGCCCCCTGTACATACACCTGAGACATGCTGTTTCCCCTGGAATCACGGTCATAACCCTTCCCTCAAAACCACGAACTGCCCCGTGAAAAAATGGAATATTCTTCTCTATGGCACATTTGTTCAACAGGTATCTCGCAGCAAGGTTATCCATTGCATCGACGATCAAATCAGAATCATCAACAATTTGAGAGACATTTGAATCATCTATCGTCTCCCCTATTGCCTTAATTTTGATATCCGGATTCAGCTTCCGGAGCTTTTCCAAGGCTGAGTCAACCTTTTTCCTCCCAATATCCTCGTTCCAGTGCAAGACCTGTCTGTTCAGGTTGCTGAGATCCACCCTGTCGTGGTCAACAAGCCGTATCACGCCGACGCCCGCTGCTGCAAGGTTTATGGCCACAGGAGACCCCAGACCTCCGACGCCGGCGATGAGTACCTTCGCACTTTTGAGCCTTTCCTGTCCCTCTTCTCCAATTTCTTTGATAATTATTTGTCGGTTGTATCTTTCATGCTCGCCCCTGGTAAGCATAACAAAAAATTACCTCCAGCATGCCAAGCCTGCTTTTTAAATACATTTTAAAATCTGCAATTAGCTTTTAGCAATTAGCCGTTAGCTTAAAGACTACAAGCATTTGTATAACTTTACGATGAATTGAAACCTTCATTTTTTGATGCAACCATGTTATCTGATAACTAATTGATTTTATGCAGCTAATAACTAAAGGCTAACCGCTAATTGCATTTTTTAGGTACATATAAAACATGTAACCGGTCATGTTATTAGCCTGAAAGTTGCAGCCTATCCATCTGAGCAGTAACTAAAACATAATCTTATTTTATACAAACACAATAGTTAGGCAAGATATTTCATCAATAATCATGATACCGGATCTGACTCTCTTTCAGACAACCATTTCCTTATTTTCATGGACTCTTCATTTGCCCGAGCCATGATTTTGTCCAGGTCAAGATTCAGTAATTTCCGGTTTTCCATCACAAGCCTGCCGTTTATAATTGAATGGCTCACATCGCTTCCTTTGACCGCATAGACAAGGTGAGAATAGGGATTATACATGGGAGTGAGATGTGGTTTGTTCATGTCCAGTATAATTATGTCAGCGCATTTCCCTGGCTCGATTGATCCGATCATGCTTTCAAGACCAAGTGCCTTTGCGCCATTGATGGTTGCCATCTTTAACACGGTCTTTGCATCCATGACTGCCGGATTCATTCCCATGATTTTGTGGACCTTGGCTGCTGAGTCCATTTCCGTAAACAGGTCATGATCGTTATTGCTTGCGCACCCATCAGTTCCCAGGCCCACAGTAACCCCTTTCTCTAACATTGCCGGAACCGGTGCAATGCCGGCAGCGAGCTTCATGCTGCTTTCAGGATTATGTGACACGCCGGCACCGCAATCGGCAAGGATTTTTATTTCTTCTTTGTCAACCCAGTTGCAGTGGGCTGCAATTGTCTTTTCATCAAGAACACCGAGATGATGCAGGTGGCGAACCGGTGTTTTTCCATATCGATCTTTGATCTCTTGAACCTCGTTTTTTGTTTCAGCTACGTGGGTCAAGAAGAATGCCCCGGTATTTCGGGCGACCTCCTTGATTTTGCGTAGCGTCTTTGGGGAACATGTGTAAGGTGCGTGACAGAAGAGGGCAGGGCTGACAAGTGGAGAGATCCCTGTCCATTTCTCAACAAATGATCTTGCGACATATTCATTTTTTGCCGGGTCGGAAATTTCAGGGGTGGGAAAGTCCGCAAATCCATTGGCCACCATGGCACGTATTCCTGATTCAATGGCAGCTCTCGCAACACCGGCTTCAAAAAAATACCCATCACAAAAGGTGGTTGTTCCGGCAAGTATCATCTCCGCAATCGCCAGCAATGAACTGTGATAAACCATCTCGGCATTTACGAATCTGGCCTCTGCCGGAAATATATAGGTGTCTAACCAGTCCATAAGGGGAAGGTCGTCGGAAAGACCCCTGAAATAGACCATCGGCGCATGCGTGTGGGTATTGACGAGCCCCGGGATGATGATGCACCCGGAGGCATCCAGTGTTTTTTTTGCCCTGCAAGTGGTTAAATCATCTTTCTTTTGCGCGAAGATAATCTTTCCGTTCTTTATGCCTATCTCGGAATTCTCGATGATTTCCATGTGTCCTGACATGGTGAGAGTCATCCCCCCACTGATAAGCATGTCTAATTCACTGTTTATTGTCACTTATCCCCTCTATGTTCAGACCTCGTATATTTCTTTGCAACTGACAAATAACATGTTAGGTCTACGCTTGACTCTTTAAAGAAAATCACATGGGTCAAACGTAGGCTTGCCCCCCATTTTTTCAGGGTCTCATTTTCTGGAAAATCATTACATCTTTTCCCACAAAAACAGGTTCTGTCTGCCACTGTATAGCCAGCCAGCCAAAGGTCTCCTTTGAATAAAAACATATGTGTGTATCGTCATTTTTGTAATGCCAATTGGCAAACGCTTCCTGGTCTATAACGAGTTTTGACATGATTCCGAGATACCCACCCGGTTTTACGCACCGCCATATCCTATCCAAGGTCTGCTTGGGACTTTGTAAGTGTTCTACAACTTCTGTTGCAGTGACAAAGTCGTATTGAATTTCCAAAACTGATTCATCGGCGGCATAAAGCGGATCGTAGATCGCCATGGGATACCCAAGTTCCTCAAACATAACCGAAAGCGTTGGTCCGGGGCCGCAACCAAAATCTAATCCGCGACTGCCCATGGGCAATCTATTAATCATTGGGATACACATCCGAGACAGAAATTTGCGATATCCTGTATCATCCGGAGAGTTTTGATGAAGTTCATACCTGGACTTTTCTTCTTGGGCAGATAGAAATGCCACTGGTTGAACAAACACCAATCGGCAATGTAGGCACTGAAAATACGCTCTGCTTTTATCTTGATGATACTTGTCTGCTGATGAACTGCACAATGGGCAGCGTATGGTCTTCATATAAGTCATGGGTCGCTTAAATTCCAGGGACATGCTCTTAATTATTTGGTTACTGTGTTTCCTGGGACCTTTTTGGAGAGGGGGCAATTCGATATCCGCATGATTTATTGTGTTCCCGGAATCACGCAACCATTATCACAGATGGACGATCTCCACATTTTCCCATTTATCAGCGAGATATTCGGCCACAAGGCGACGATGGCAGTTGTCGGGCTTGTCCTCACTGCACAGGAGACACGCGCCGTCAAACAGGTCTCTGGAAAGCGTTTCCTCGGGTCTTCTTTCTTCTAACAGGCCCCGGAAATCCCTCTCATAAACCGACCACTTTCCCTTTTTCTTCTTGAAATGGTCCATGATCTCCTTTGTGGGGGCCAGCTCCGGGAGGTGGATATACTCAATCTTGCACAGGGCCCTCAGGAAATACCGAAGGTCATCCCGCTTGGCAAAACCTGCAAGCTGTGACACATTGTTGAGCCGTATGTCAATCATCCGTTTGACGCCTGCCTTTGACAGTCTAATGAAAAATGCCTCAGCCGGCTTTTTTGTGAACCCAATGGTAAAAAGTTTTATTTTTTTCATGATCATTTCTTTCCGTTCCTTGATGGATTCTCCTCATCCTTCTGGACAAAGGCGATTCTGTCGCCCTGGAGATCATAAGCCCGTTCAATCATCTCCTCTGGAGAGGTGAACAGGTCTCTTTCCTGCAGCTTCAACAGTTCCCTTAATCTCTTGACTGTTTCGTTGTTTTCCTCCACTGAACCATCTTCCAGGATGTGTCTGATTCTCATCTCTGCGCGCAGGTGCCTGCACACCAGTATGGTCCTGTGACACGTGACGGGGTCTTTTTCCGAACACATCAAGGCGATACGATAGGACTTTATCCCTTCCCTTACTCTCCTGAGCCCTTCCTGAAAAAGCACGGTTTCAGCCAGACGATCGTACCGGACCTTCCCATTCTCATAACACCCAGGATCATCACTCCTCGGGCCTAATTCCTTCCCCAAAAAAACATAAGAGATACCATGCCGCTTCAGTTCCGTCTGCAGCGTTTCCCTGTTGAACTGCGGATTGAATCTGCTGTAAGGGTCGGACCGTACATCACACACCGCATTGATGTCATGCATCAAAAGCAGTTCAATGAATTCGTCGATGGTGTGTGTCGAGTGACCGATGGTGTACAGTTCATGCATCAGGGTTTATTCCCCTCCTATAGTCCTTAAGATAATGTTTTTGGGGTTTAGAATATTCGATCCCCGAAGAGATTTTTCCCGTGCGATATCAGGAAACTTGAAATTTGAAACTGGAAACTTGGTAGCCACCTGAATAGTCATATATCAGACCTCGTTAAGTGGTTAAGTAGTTGAGTTCTTAAGTCGTTGTTATGATAGAGCATATCCATGATTTGCTTGAAAATTGGACATCCAGCGTTTGAAAAGATATAACATCCTGAAATAATAGAATATATTCCCCTACTCAACCATTTAACCACTCAACTACTCAACGAGGTATGTATATAGACCAAGTTTCAAATTTCCAGTTTCAAGTATCGGATTCCGACTGCCCCTGTAATTCTTTTTAAAGGAGAATTACACCAACCCCAAAATGTTTTTCTTTAAGCCTATATCGACGATAATATC
>JAYEIR010000263.1:5696-8502 GCA_034660135.1 Thermodesulfobacteriota bacterium | reverse complement strand
CTAAATCCGAGCGCCTACTTACGGAAGTTGTTTCGTCCACGTTCCTAAGACAAGAGAATTCGAAGAAATAAAAAGTGTAACCGTTCACGGGTTCAAAGGTTGTATCCTCATCACCACGCCATTTTGTAAATGTTTTGTACGGGAAAACCGACCGCTTCCACGTCCCCACAAATCTGGGACACAGCGCTTGGCAATGATGTGGCAAAACCAGCATTTATTACGAGGACTTCGGGTCTTCAATTTTGTCCTTGCCCCTAACCCTGAACGTTGAACCCCTGGCCCAGACCTGGCTTCACTGGCCCATTGTGTAGAAACTCATAGCAGCATTCATCACGATCGTGCCTGGAATGCACATCAAGTCGCGCCAGGGCAGGCGTGAACCTGTGAACGGTTACCATAACTTTAGACATCTTAGGCATTTTAGCTCATTTTAGGCACTTTCCGGTTTATCCGGGTGTAACTCAAGGGGCGGAGCTATGTCAGGCCCTTGTCTGGAAAGACAAAAAACTCATCGCATCGCGCATAGACAACAGAGACCGTTTTCTTGAAGCCGCCGGGCAGATCCTCCGGAAACTCGCGAAATTCGCTGACCCCAAACTGACAGAAAAAGAACTGCAAAAGAGAGAAACAGCCCTGAAAAATGACCTCCGCTTTTCTCTTGACAAACGGCATTGCAAATATATACTTATAGTATATATTTAAGATGGAGGATAACAATGAAAACAGCAAGACTATTTCAGAACGGGCAAAGCCAGGCCGTCAGGTTGCCAAAAGAATTTAGAATGGGAGGTAAGGAAGTATATATTAAGAAACAAGGGGAGGCGATTGTCTTATTGCCTAAAGAAAAGTCATGGGAGCCTCTTTTTGAAAGCCTGAATCATTTTGAGAAAGACTTTAGGATTGAGCGAAATCAACCCGCAGAACATCAGAAGCGAGAGCCCATGTTCCAATGAAATACCTCTTGGACACAAATATCTGCATATACATCATCAATGAAAAGCCAAAGAAGGTTTTGAGAAAATTTGAGCAATATCCTGTTCATGAATTCGCGATTTCTTCGATAACACACGCGGAGTTGCAGTTTGGAGTTGAGAAAAGCAAGCATAAAGATATAAATCAAAATGCCCTTGATGAATTCTTGCTGCCCCTGACCATACTTCCGTTCCACGGCAAAAAACTGGTTGCATGCTACGGAGAGATAAGGGCATTCCTGGAATCCAGAGGAAAAACAATCGGTCCGCTTGATACGCTGATAGCCGCTCATGCCTTGAGCCTGGACCTAATGATTGTTTCAAACAACATCAAAGAGTTTTCCAGAGTCCCAAATCTCAAGTGTGAGAATTGGGCATGAGAATTGTGTCGAGTTGAGGATTCCCTTAACTCTATGGTCCCTGCGTGCTTTGTGAGAGGCTAATCGCAATGTCCCCCACCTAAGTTGGAGAAAGCGTCTATGAAAACACATGTCAAATGGATTCTCGTGGCAGCAGCGCGACCCAATTTCATGAAAATTGCCCCTCTTATTCGTGCTATTCATGCGTATAATGAGATGAACAGTCGGAATATACATCCATTCCTCGTGCACACCGGGCAACACTATGATGTCAATATGTCCGATTCCTTTTTCAAGGATCTGAATCTTCCGGAACCAGATGTTCATTTAGGTGTGGGGTCTGGGAATCATGGAGAACAGACAGGAAAGGTCTTGATTGAATTTGAGAAAGTTCTCCTGCAGGAAAAACCGGACCTGGTCATTGTGGTGGGCGATGTGAACTCAACAGTAGCCTGCTCGTTGGCTGCGGTAAAGCTTCATATTCCTGTGGCCCATATTGAAGCGGGGCTCAGGAGTTTCGATAGGAAAATGCCCGAAGAGATTAATAGACTTCTTACTGATGCTATATCGGATTATCTCTTTACCCCATCTCCAGACGGGGATGAAAATCTGGTCAAGGAGGGAATCCCTCCCGAAAAGGTCTTCCTGGTGGGAGACATCATGGTGGATAGCCTTCTTTTCAACCTGGAACAGGCGAAAAAGACAGATATCCTTGAACACTTAGGGCTTCGCCCCAAGTCGTCCACTGACCAAGGTCCTCTGACCATCGACTACTGCCTTTTAACTCTTCACCGCCCAAGCAATGTGGATAATAAGGAATCCCTCTCACGTATTCTGGGAGCATTAGCGACGATAAGTTCAAGCATCCCTATTCTCTTCCCCGCTCATCCCCGCACACGCAAGATGATCAACGAATTTAACCTCCAGCGCTATTTTGTTGATCTTATCGATAACGAATTACCAATAATAAATAACGGGATTTTTCTTGCAAATCCCTTCGGTTATTTAGATTTTTTGAATCTTATGGCCCACGCCAAGATTGTATTGACTGATTCTGGTGGGATACAGGAAGAAACAACGGTGCTGAATATCCCCTGCATCACTTTAAGAGATACCACTGAACGTCCCATTACTCTGTCAGAGGGAACAAATGTATTGGTGAACGATGACCCGCAAAAGATTGTCGAGGAAGTTGGAAAGATCTTGGCAGGACAACGGCGTAAGGGCATCTGCCCAACAATCTGGGATGGGCACACCGCGGAACGAATTGTCAAAATCTTAGCAGCAGCAAGAACCGTGTAACCTAAGAAGTTCTGAATCCCCATGCTTGATGCGCTAATAAAGATGTGATACCAGACTTCCATTGATTGCAGCCACTGCAATGGCACACAAGGCTGTTATAGTCACAGGCAACAGAAAACATTTTGAAAACATTGAGGGTTTGAAAGTTGAAACTTGGCCAACCTGCTGACACTT
>JAYEIR010000263.1:0-5596 GCA_034660135.1 Thermodesulfobacteriota bacterium | reverse complement strand
ATACCAGACTTCCATTGATTGCAGCCACTGCAATGGCACACAAGGCTGTTATAGTCACAGGCAACAGAAAACATTTTGAAAACATTGAGGGTTTGAAAGTTGAAACTTGGCCAACCTGCTGACACTTCTATATAGTGCCTGAACGAACCTAACGATCACTTGATTGAGTTACTGATTTACCACCTGATATCGTCAATGCGAGCCCCTATTTTTTCAAAAACCGATGTCATTTTGGCTGGAGGAAAAATTTATGACTACCAGCTGACTCGCTGGGTAAAGAAGGGATATCTGCTTAAATTAAAAAACGGCATCTATGCGTTTAATAAGGATTACGAGAAAATCAAAGGCGAGGAGGTCGCCTCGGCGCTTTACCAGCCCAGCTATCTGAGTCTGGAGAGCGCCCTTTCATCCTACGGATTTATCCCGGAGATGGTATACGCCTATGTCAGCGTAACCGCGAAGATTAACCGTACCTTTGATAATAAATTCGGGCATTTTATCTATCGCCATGTAAAAAATGAACTGTTCTGGGGATATCGGGAAGTGAAAACAGACGCCGGCAGGTACCTCATTGCCGAACCGGAAAAGGTTGAAAGACAAAACAAAATCCTGAACATCTTGTAAATCCTGCCTGCCCCGTTAAATGCGGAGCCTATTTATCTGGGGTCTAATAAACAAAAGTACGGGGTTCAGAACAGCAAGAGTCAACGGTAGACCCCTCTCACTAAAATAATAAGGATAAAACCATTTGTTTGTGATATCCTCGACAAAATGCTTCCGTTGTGCCTCTATGCCCCAATGTACGTGAATCGATGAAAATGAAAATATCATTCAGCCGACACGCCAGAAGACAAATGAAATGGAGAAAAATCTCCGAAAATGAGGTGAAATCGGCCATAAACGAACCTGACAGTTTGGCGGATACAGTAAAGGGAAGAAAGAATGCCCTTAAATATAGTAGGGGGCAGGTCTTTAAAGATAACCTACAAACCGGAAGGGCGAACTCTTACCGTCATAACGGCGCTGGTTAAAGGAGAATAATCTATGAAGATAGAATATGATAATGAAATCGATGCCGTGTATATTCGATTGCAAGAAAAATATGTGGATCGGACAGTGGAGATAGAGGAAGGTTTAAATATTGACTTTGATAAAACCGGAAAAATGATAGGGTTGGAGGTGCTGGACGCTGTGGATAGATATTCCCTATCTGACATTTTCAATATTTCCACTGAAAACCTAATACTCGAAAAGGCTTCCGAGCAAAGGAATTCAGTTAATTATCAGCATGTTTAAGGTGAAGAATAGAGTCGCAGGCGCCAACGTATCCCGTCCGATTCTCCCATTCGCGCCCGACAGGGCTTGGTGTGTTCTGATTCTGAATCCCTCTTTCAGGATCATAACAAACCAACAAAAAAACCGTTCGCGCCCTTCGTTTACCCCGTAGCTCCGGGAGATGGTACTGGGGCGTCTTGCGGTTCATAACTTCAGAATGTAGGACCGCCCCCATTCCACAGACGAACGTTTCGACGCAGGGATCGTATCGGCGATGCAAAAGAAAAAAATTTTAGGCGTAACCAGCCGATATTTGATAATCGCGAGGAGCTCGTAATTATATGTGGGATTTGTCCAGAATAGTGGGATAGTGGCAACGTCCCCCATTACTCATCGGAGGAAACAATTATGGAATTCAACACTTTCTATAAAAAGAAAAATGACTGGTTTATCGGCCATATCCAAGAATACCCCGATTATGAAAGCCAGGGTAGAACCTTGGATGAATTGAAAGAGAATCTAATAGAGATCTATAATGACATCAATGAAGGGTTAGTGCCCGACGCCGAACCATTTCAATTAATGGAAATCGCGATTTGAAAAGGAAAGAATTACTTAGACTTATTAAGTCAAAGGGTTGTGTGTTTGTGCGTCATGGCGGCAATCACGATTGGTATAGGAATCCTCAATCGGGCATGAGCCAACCTATTGTAAGACATACTGAAATAGAAGATGGCCTTGCGAAAAGAATAATCAAGAGATTGTCTTAGGTTTTGGGAACAGTCTTATATAGTCCTTAAGATAATGTTTTTGGGGTTTAGAATATTCGATCCCCGAAGAGATTTTTCCCGTGCGATATCAGGAAACTTGAAATTTGAAACTGGAAACTTGGTAGCCACCTGAATAGTCATATATAGACCAAGTTTCAAATTTCCAGTTTCAAGTATCGGATTCCGACTGCCCCTGTAATTCTTTTTAAAGGAGAATTACACCAACCCCAAAATGTTTTTCTTTAAGCCTATAGGAGATGAAAAAAGCCTTAACATGTTTCACCAGATACGACAAAAAATATTACAAGTTACGTTTATTACCAACGTCCCCCATTACACATTAATCCATTACATCTGCTTGCTATTGGCCAAATAGTGGAATAGTGGCAACGTCCCCCATTACACCCCCATTACAATTCGCACGCTATGATATTGCTCGATACACACTTCGCGAAGCGATTTGGTGTTTTCAATTTCGTCTGGAAATTGAAAATGCAAACAAAGAAATCCTGAAGATCCCGTTAATCCTGTCTAATAAGTTTAGTAGTTTACAACGTCCCCCATTACTATTACATTAACAAAAGGAGTTGATTAACAATGGAAACGATAAAGACGCATGTGAATATACCGGATGATCGTCGTCTCGTGATTGACTTACATATCCCTCATACCATCCCCACCGGCAGTACGGATGTTGTTCTTGTTTTTCATGGTCAGAAACAAAAAAAGCCTCGACGTTCCAGGGTTCTTGGCGTTTTCAAAGGAAAGATTAGAATAGCCGACGACTTTGACAATCCGCTGGGTGATGAGTTCTGGCTGGGAGAAAGCAATGAATTTTCTACTTGATACACATGTATTTTTGTGGATGGCGGCGGAACCCGAAAAATTGTCTGTCAAGGCTGAAGAATGCATAATGAATGCTGACAATACATTGTACTTGAGTATTGTGAGCTTGTGGGAAATGCAAATTAAAACACAGCTTGGGAAGCTATCCCTTGATGTTCCGCTTGACGAACTTTGGCATAAGCAACAAATGCATTCAGATATTCTGTTGCTTCTTACAAAAGAAGAGCATGTGTGGGAACTTGGGAAATTGCCCCAACTACACAGAGATCCTTTTGACAGGCTCCTGATCGCACAGTCACGATATGAGAAGATGGGCCTGATAAACGCTGATGACATTATAGCCAAATACGAAACGAGAATTTTTTGGTAAAATGTGGTTGAACAGTGAGCCCGTTTCAGGGTGTTCAACCTGGGTGTCATCCGTGAAATCCGCGCCAAGCGAAAAGATATGGAATTGTGAAACAACGTCCCCCACCACACCCACGTGATATAGAGGAGGCGCAAGCCCGACTCAGTCTGATGGCTTCTTTACCGATCGCCCGGGCTGAATCAACGGTTTCCTTGTGTATAGCCGCTGCCAGGCTAAAAGCGAAGCATCGCATGTCTGTTGCTGATGCCTGGATAGCAGCGTTAGCTCAGGAAAAAGGCGCTACCTTGGTGCCATGAAAAGTACCCGAATTCCTGAAAACCTTGCGCTTTTGGATGAATTGTTTGCAGATTTCGAATCTTTTTCCTTTGACGACGATGCTGCTCGAAAATATGGTGAGATCCGTTCCGATCTTGCTCGGAAGGGTACGCCAATTGGCCCGAACGACTTGATGATTGCGGCAATAGCGTCAGTCATCAGGCAGGAGCGATTTTCAATGATCTCTCAATCTGATGATTTCGTATCAACGTCGGACGGCGTCACGTTCTTGGACGCGATTTCCATGCGACTCCAAGTCATCGGTGAGTCGGTAAAACAAATCCAGAAGAAGAATCCCTTACTCTTGAATCGTTATTCTGAGATCGAATGGGATAAGATCGCACGGTTCCGAGACTTGGTTTCTCACCATTACGAGAATGTCGATCATGAAATCGTCTATGATATCTGTCAGAACCATATCCCAAGATTAAAAGACGTCATAGAGAAAATGATCAAAGGACTTCCTGAAATGGAAAGCTTGCAAGAGGAATAAACTAAAGAAATTACCCCCCATTATTCGATGTTCATCTGTACAAACACAAAAAAAACCTCAGCGTCTCTGCGGTGAACAACCCAACTTTTCATTCGACGCTCATCTTTGATATTTTTTTATTGACAAAAA
The DNA here is from genome assembly GCA_034660135.1 of Thermodesulfobacteriota bacterium. Lineage (GTDB taxonomy): Bacteria > Desulfobacterota > DSM-4660 > Desulfatiglandales > Desulfatiglandaceae > JAYEIR01. The sequence continues at coordinate 1,398 of JAYEIR010000263.1, read as the reverse complement.
ATAAAGTCTCTCCTATAAGTTCAACCCATGAACCATACGTATGAACAGGAAATTCGATACCGCCTTCTGAAGATTCTGGCCGAGGAACCCCAACTTGGACAGCGTGAAATGGCAAAAAAAATGGGCGTCAGCCTTGGCAAGGTGAACTTCTGCGTTTCAGAACTTGCTGCCAGGGGCTGGATAAAGATCACCCGTTTGAAGAGCGCCAGAAAGAAAATCCCTTACATATACATGCTGACCCCGAGGGGCCTCGAAGCAAAAACAAAAATAACCCTGGCATTTTTGAAACGGAAGCTTTCGGAGTACGAGGAGGTTAAGTACCAGATCGCGGTCCTTACTGAAGAGGTGGAAAAAAACGGTCTTCAGGACATGGCTGAGAGCGGGATAGGGGAAATGGCCGGCAGGATTATTTAAAAATAGTCGTCGGCCCAAAAGAAGGCGCACTCAGAAAAATCAATACAAAGAGTTACCACAACTATTGGTATGTAACCCAAGGGGCGGAGCTGTATCGAGCTGAAGGCAAATTGAAATAAACCAACCAAACTACCAGTGCCCTGCTTGCTATTGGCCAAATAGTGGAATAGTGGCAACGTCCCCCATTACACATTACACATTACATTCAAAGGTCTCGCCTATTAGGAGAAGCGCATGGAGAAGGATGAAATAATTCGGGCTCTGCGAAGCTTTATCGCCTTGAACAGGGAGAGATACGAAATTGTACGGCTCGGTGTTTTCGGCTCTGCGGCCAGAGACGACATGAATGAGCAGAGCGACATTGACGTTGTTGTCGAACTTGGTAAACCGGACCTGTTCTACCTTGTTGGTATCAAGCAGGATCTGGAGGAGAAGTTCCGGAGGCCTGTGGATATCGTAAGATACAGGGACACAATGAATGGATTCCTAAAGAAAAGGATAGACAAGGAAGCCGTATATGTATGACAGAGAGCTCGCAATAGAAATACTGAGACAAATTTACCAAGCAGCACAAACAATCTTAGAGCGCTTTCAGCCTGTGAAAACGGTGAACGATCTTACAGACTCGCCGGCCGGCATGGAAAAACTTGACAGTTTATGCATGTTGCTGATTGCAATTGGTGAAGCGTTAAAGAATCTTGACAAAACCACAAACAAGTCACTCTTGCGGCAGTTTCCGCAGGTTGACTGGAAAAAAGCCAAAGGCATGCGCGATATTATAAGCCACCATTATTTCGAAACGGATGCGGAAGTGATATACGATGTCTGTAAGAATCATATCCCTAAACTCGCTGAAACCATAAATAAAATGATTAGAGAATTAACATAGTGGCACCGTGCAAAAACTTTCCAACGGAAAAACTATTTCCTAATTCAAAAAATACCGATCCAAAGGTTCGGAATGTGAGATTCATTCTTAGAATA
>JAYEIR010000262.1:0-1611 GCA_034660135.1 Thermodesulfobacteriota bacterium | reverse complement strand
ATAAGCACAGAGTAACTCAGGTGGATAGGCTGTCCTGACGAGTCGGGATTAGGGAAAAGCGGGGATACTGCAAATCTTGAAGTCCCGATTCAAATCGGGATACAAGAACCTACTGTTTCTTTGCCAAAGCGCTGCAATCGCGCTCTTCCGGACCCTACAGCCTACAGACTAAACAACCTGAGCAGTTACAGCACAGAATGACTATTCATGTAGCACAAAGGTGCAAAAGGACAGAGCACAAAGAACATGACTCGGAGTGTCAATGGCCGTCAAGGAGAAGATCAGACAAATCCTTCTCATCAAGAACAATGATACCGCTCTCAGGTTCTGATACCAAGGTCTTCTATCATGCCATTGGCAAAATTGATGATGAAATTTATCTGACGGGATGTGCAATAGCCAGGGCAGGTGCAACGCATATTTTTCAGGCTGCGAACAAAGAACTCCATCTTTACCCAATCAGGCCCCAATTCCACTGAAAAAACATGGGGCCTGCATTCTCGGTGTTGGAGTTGTATTACAGTCAGGATGTCATCAGGGATCTGAACCCAGAAAACCTCCCCCATGCCGGACTGAATGGCGTTTTTTTTGAGGAAGTCGCCTATCCTTCTTATGTCGGAAGGGGAAATCTCGTCAATCAAATAGGCCCTCATATGCGATCACCTTCTATGGACTGATCTATTTTTTTGCCTCTAAGGTAAGCGTCCAGCACGGAATAGAACCATAATACGGCCAAGGCCATAAGCAGGTACCACAAGATCGAAGGGTCCTCTGCTCTGAACCTGGCCATAATCATTCCAGGGTCTGCCTGGTTTATATCCATGTTTCCAAGAACGTTAGACATAATCCTGTATAACTTGATTATGCCGGCGATAAACAGGATGAAAACAAGGGATAGGATACATACTCCCTTTTTGAGATCCTGGTTGATGACCTGTCCGAGTCCGGGAATTACGAGCCCTGAACACAGTGGTGAGACAATGGTTTTTTTCATGGCTAAAAAAGGCCTTTTTCAAAGGTTTTTTATTCAATTAGGAATTTGATAGGAACCTGAGTAATTATGACAGAACTTCTTGATAAAATCCAAGTAAATATTCCATTTACAATGCTTTATGAGTCCTATCTTGACCGTTTCTTGATGAATAAGCTGAATCCGGAGATAGGGATTGATGCCGTGGCCCTGGACAACTTCTCTTTTTCTGATTTTGCGGCTATTGCAAAGCAGTTCCATGAACGTGACCTTAGGATTACTCTCCATGCGCCCTTTATGGACCTGGCCCCTGGGTCTGCGGATCCCAGGATACGGGATGTGACGAGAAACCGCTTTGAACAAATTCTTCAACTAATTCCCGTGTTTAAACCCGTAACGGTTGTATGTCATTCAGGATATGATGAGAGGAGATACTGGCACATAAGAGAATCCTGGATTGAAAAGAGTCTGGAGTTGTGGTCCTGGTTTGGCAAGGCAATACGCGACGAGGGGTCCGTTTTGATGTTGGAAAATGTGTATGAGAATCATTCTGATGACATGCGGGTGCTTTTTGAAACCCTTGCGGCCCAAGGGGTGGGCTTTTGTCTCGATACGGGCCATCAGGAGGTTTTCAGTCAGGT
>JAYEIR010000261.1:0-8656 GCA_034660135.1 Thermodesulfobacteriota bacterium | reverse complement strand
GTTAAGGCACTAAACAGGTGCGGCCCCTTTTGACTTACTTTAACCCCTCTGCTATCGCTTCGATCTGTTTTTGGATAGATTTAAGGCAATAACGCTCAAAAAACCAAGAGAAAATATCATCAACATCAAGCCGAGCCTTGTGTAAAGGCTATTTGGTTCTTGTCCCAGATGAAACCCAGGGCTTGCAGTGGCAATGAAACATCCTCCGCCCCCACTACTTGTATCAACATCTGGCTCCGCGGAAACCGCCAGGGCACCGGGATCAACAATCGTGCCGTTTTTCTCGCCATCACTATCAGTCAGAGGATCTCCGTCAGTCAGGTTTACAGTGATTGTATCATCGCCATCATTGCTGCCAAAAGGAATCTCATGCCAACCGGCGATGTCATTGATCTTGTAGTACTTGGCCGAGGTAGGTACATCCTGCGGAAAAACAATAGTGAGCGACACCGATTCCCCGGGCGTGAGGCCTGTAATCTCAAAACCGACACAACCATAAGGAAAACTCAAAGAAGGTTTATCCTTTTGGCTTACAGCCGGGTCTGAACAGTCCAAGGCTTTCACATTAACAAAGGCCCCTTGTGGTGTATCCAGAAGAATTTTCCGGTTTCCTGTGGCTTCTCTCACCCTCGTCGTTTTTGGATCTTGATAGTCAGGAATGCCATCCCCGTTAAAATCTTCGGGGGGATTATCCTTCTCCTCGCTGTCCAAGACCCCGTTACCATTGGAATCGGTTCCGTCTATGTTACCGTATACGACGATTTTTGCCTGGTCCACATAGGCCCACCCAGCCTCCAGAACATCTATGTCAGTACATCCCTCTGGGAGTGGATCCACTCTTATGATAGTCGCTGAACGAGTTGCCGCACCTTTATTGTGATCCCAATCATAATTGTAGGGCCATATCACTTCTTGTTCTGGGGAAGTACTCCTCTGATCAGGAGGATCAGGATTTTTCTGAGGTGGTACTATCCTATAAGGGCCTTCGCCGTCCAGCTTATTATCTTCATTCAAAACCCCTGGGTCCAGATTACTTCCATCACGCTTGTATGCAAGGATCGTCTTAAGTCCACCTGAAACCACTATGGGGTCCAGAGGGTTACGTCCCTGGCATGAAGGGGCGCTATAATCACACCAGCCAATATCAGGATTAATGGCCATGTCTGCCTCTGTGCTATAATAATAAACCGATTCCGGATAAGTGCCAAGGATATGGTAAATTTCCGGGTCCGCGACTTCGGTTAAGGAGTAGTAATTGGACCATCCATCCGGCGCAAAAACTGTGATCCCTGTCGCCGCATCCAACATCCCCGCATCCTCAAGCAGTTCAGCTACGGGAATGCCTGTGTAATCGACATAGTCATCATCCGAGCGTGAGGCGTTCATAAGCATGAACTGGCTGTGCTGGGTCATTGACTCGATTTGGGCCTTTGTGTAAATCCTGAATGGTGCAACCTTTTGGCCCGGATAATCATCCGGATTACCCGGGAAGGTAGTCGCCTCAATTTCCTCCTTGTTGGGATACCCATCCAGGTCGGAGTCGAGATTATCTATGGCGATTATGGCAGAAGAACTCCTGCCATAGTCGTGGAAGTCATTTCCATAAGGATTCATAGTATCATTGATATTACCGTGTCCGTCATATCCATAAGAATAGTGGCACCACTGGCAACTGCCAAGGGTTATCCATTTCCCCGGCTTTTTCTCATATTCTCCACCGCAATGGCACAGGGAACAATGATCCAACTTGGAACCTGCCTTATAAGGATACGCGGCCAGGAATTTATCTGCATCTTTTTCTCCCTCATGATGGTAGGCGCAGAATGCTACGGATGCCATAAAAATCACGAGGATCATGGTCCCGATAAATAAGATTCCCTTTTTCATTTTCTTCCTCCTCTATTTACCTGATTTTCTCTTAAAGGTTTCCGAACAATTCAAGGATCTACCGCGGTCAATGCAGGCCTCCCTTCACCCCATATCCCTGCGGACTAATCACCAAATGGCACTAAAACTCAAATTGGAGACGACCAGTGATCACATCTTCGTGATCGCTGTATACCGCTGTTCCCGTAATTGAATCCCTGTAAATCAGTAACGGCCTGTCGAAGGTGGTTCTTGTGGCGTCAAAGATCAAGCGGGACGATGAATTAAGGAACCAGTTTAGAGCAAAGCTATATCCGGTTGCTTTCCGAACCGAATTTCCCGGGATGACTAAATAATTGTACACAGATTCGCTCGCCTTAAAAGCATCGTAACGGAATGCCAGGCCGAGTGCCCCCCAACCACCCTGCCAGACGCTTTTCAGCGGTTTGATAGGTTGAAAAACGCCATTCTCGAATGTAGGGTGTTCTCCGGTCACCATCCAGAGAATGGACCCATAATAGCCCTTCAAGTCGAAATCGAATTGTGCGGAACTGGTCCGGACATCCAGGTATTTGACGTAGATATATTCTCCCCTTAGCGCCAGCGGGCCATAAGCCCAGCCAAGTTCACCCCCATAGCGGATCTGCTTGTCCGCGTCCCTGATAATATTGAACTTGCCCGATGCAGCCACATCGAAAACAGAGGTGAGACCGGTTGTCTTGACATTTACTGTCACATTATTCCGGTCTATTTGCGCATATGCTAAGGATCCTCCTATTTGAAAATCTTCTCCCAACGGAATTCCGCGATTCCTGAACGGCGCGAAAACAAGCCTTCCGGTCAATTGAGGCGAGTCCACGTCACCGCCTACGCTGTCGTCATACCCGTCTCCATTAAAAATACCAAGGCCATAGTTGACTCGCTCTTCCCAGAAAGCCCCATGGGCCATCAACCCCACATCTCTTCCCGGGGTCAGATAATACGACATGGATCGTTCTGCAAAAACAAGGTTGTTGATGCTGTCGCATTGTTCGAGGCCGAAAGGTTCTTTGAACTGCCCAATACGGAAGAAAATAAACGGCGCTACATTGGCACCGGCATATGCATCCAACAGATGCCGACTTCCGGCGCCCTGGAACTCATACTGAAATTTATATTCAAAGCGCCGGTAGACTTTTCCCATGATTAACAAGCGGGCCCTGCGCAGATCAAAACCATTCTTTTCGGGATCATCATTCTCATAATGATAATAACGGTAGTCACCCTGCAACAGGCCGCCAATACGCAGTGAGAACAAGCCGGGTTCCCTGGTTTTTAGCCAAAATCCGTTTTCATATTCGGCCTCAAGGGGAAAGCTCGTTTCCGTCTCTTTTTTGACGGTCAAACCCTCTTCCGGCAGGCTCGCATCCTCTCCGCTTATGCCCTCTATCTTCTGAGAAGGTTTGGCAGTCAGAGCTTTTTCCTGTTCAGGCAAAAATCCCGCCTTCCTGTGAAAAACGTCTTCTTGCTCCTTCAGGTCTCTTTCCCTTTTGATGAGAGATCTTTCTTTATCTTCGAGTTGATTTTCCTTTCTTAATAGTCGTGCATGATCCTCATCTATGGTCTTCCGGATCTTCTTTGCTTCTTCAACACTGATAACACCTTTCTTTTCAATTAGTTCCAGCAACTGTTCTAATCCCCGGTTTTCCCCGCTACAGAGTGAGGCAATTCCCAAAAGGAAACAAAAAGATGTTGCAATAAGAATAACTTTCTTCATCATGATAGTCCTGTGTTCACTTCATCATAACATTGTGTCATCTCGTACCCATCGAGGAGTTCCTCACTCCGCCAATGGGGCATCCTGTCCACGGAACCAGAATGAGATGGTCATACGTGAACTCCTCCTTTCACATGCGTAGTCCTTTTGTAAATGGTGATATAGTTTATATATGTCCGTCCTGGTTTGTTAAGTAATTTTTTAGCTTAATATGGATGTGGCGCTAACCTTGAATGACTTTTAACGATGCTGACAAACATGGTAACCGTTCACAGGTTCATGCCTGCCCTGGCGCGACTTGATGTACATTTACAAGTGCCTAAAGTTTAAAGTGCCTAAAATGCCTAAAGTTAAAGGACATTAGCCCTTTTGGGTGCCTGTTGAGTTGGCCAAGACAAGCTTGTCTTTTAGCCGTTCAGGGTTAAGGGAAAGACTGAAAAGATGAAGGCGTCGGCCGTGCCCGCTGGAAGATCGAAAACAAAACCTTTAATACTCTGAAAAATCATGGGCATCATATCGAACACAACTTCGGTCACGGTCAGCATAATAATCTGTCGATGAATTTTTTTGTGTTGGATCTGATGGCCTTATTAGCAATGGTTAGACAAGAATAAATGATCAATGCCCTGATCTTATCTTGTCAGCAACTGTATCTTACGTTATATTGTATACGTAAGACATGGAGGTGTATTATGGACAAAGTGCTTTCCGCGAGAGTTGATGAATCCGTTCTGAGCAGGATAAGTGTACTCGCCAGGGAACTTCACACTACGAAGAAGCAGGTTATTGAAGGCGCAATAAATCTGTATGCAGAAAAGGTGAAATGATAATCTCAGTAAAATGGTTTCCTCCATCGTGGTTTCAAATCAAGACAAAAGACAAGATTTTGTATATAGACCCCGCATACTTAAAAACCAATTTCATCAATTACCCCAAAAAAATCGAATTTTCGGCTTGGCCTGATCCAATCGACGGGTTGCCGGAGAAGCTGGAACTCGGTGACATTATTCTTATAACACATCACCACAAGGATCATTGCAAAGGCGTGACGGTAAACAGGCTCAAGAAGCCAGATACTTTAATTATAGCCACCAAACAATGCATCAAGGAATTGGGCACAGATATTTCGATTATTAGTCCAGGCGAAGAAATAGAGTCTGGCAACATAAAAATAAAAGCAGTTTATGCTTACAATATAAAACAAGGCAATACGCTAAAAGTGATGCATAAGAAAGGTATCGGTATTGGATATCTCGTCAATATAGAAGGCAAAATCATTTATCATGCAGGGGATACTGATTTCATTCCGGAGATGAGAGAAATAGATAGAGTGGACTTGGCCTTACTGCCTATTGGAGGCCGAGGCTTTACTATGGATATGGATGCTGCCATCGAAGCAGTAATTGAACTTAGTCCGAAGACTGTTATCCCCATGCATCGTTATGAGGCAGATCCTATTGAGTTCAAGAGGAAAGTAGAAACCAAAACTAATATTGATATTATTCCATTAATAACTGGTGAAGTTTATCGAGTGTGATAAAAATGGCTAATAAACGCATTCTCGCTGACACCCAAAGCGGGGGCCTTTTTTTCATTTGCGTATACCTTGTTAAAAGTCGCATTTACCAAGGTCTTGCAGGCTTAGGGCGCAGGTGATGCGTGTCGTTCGGATGAGGAGGAAAGATGGAGGAGGCAACGATTGTATGTACCGAGTATATGAAGTATCGGCTATGTTTACGGGGATACGATCTTGCGACGGTCGAGCAAATCTTGCGATACTCCTCTGAGCGATACGTGGACACGGTGACAGGGCGTGTGGTCGCGATTGGCCGACACGAGAAGCTTCTCGTCATGATACCGTATGAGCTGAAGGAGCGCATATTGATGCCCATAACGATTCATGCGACAAGCCGACAACAAATCAACTCTCGAATTAAATCGGGGAGGTTTAAGAATGAATAAAACACGCATGGCATACTTCGAGAAGGACGACGTTCTTCATCTTGCCATATCGGATGAACCAGAGGCGGGCAGTGTAGAGGTTAGCCCAAATATCACGGCGGAACTCAATGCCAAAGGGGAGCTGATTGGTATTGAGATCCTTAGCGCGCGAGCGTTCATTCGAGATTCCGTCCTCGATAGTGTCCAGGCCAAAGTCCTTGCTCTCGCGGAAGCTAAGATGGCCTGACAAAATGTTCGAGATAATGGCAAACAAGGATATCCGAACAACAGGATTCTCGTGCCAAGGTAAATCCGAGACCTTGGGATTCTATAATAGATGTAGATGAAATTGTTTATTATTACTTAGTCTCTGAACGAAAACCTCGAAATGAAAACGAACATAGCATCAACCATGAGGTTTTACTGAGTTGGAATTGATTCCATTAATCCAAAATCTAAAATCCAAAATAGTGCCTGAACAGGGTTTTCGTTCAGGCACTATTTAGTTGTGGTAACACCCCTGACATACCCGGTTTGCGGTGCAGTCGCCATTGAGCGAAGTATCAAATACAAAGAGGTATCGTAATGAAAATCACAGTCTTGAATGGAAGTCCCAAGGGGACAACAAGTGTTACCATGCAGTATGTTCACTACATCCGGAAAGAGTTCTTAGAGCATGAACTGAAAATCTTTAACATCTCTCAAAGGATTAGAAAGATTGAAAAAGATGCACAGGCTTTTCAGGATATTCTTGATGAGATCAGTTTTTCAGACGGTGTTTTGTGGGCTTCTCCTGTATATTATTTGCTCGTACCTGCCAATTATAAGAGATTTATTGAGCTAATTTCAGAAAAAGGCGTGGAAGATGTTTTTCATAATAAGTATACAGCATTTTTGACGACATCGATTCGTTTTTTCGATCACACGGCTCACAATTATATGAATGCTGTTTGCGATGATCTAAATATGAGATATATAGGATCGTTTTCCGCGGATATGTATGATCTACAGAAACCAAAAGAAAAAAAAAGACTACGCCTGTTTGCTGAGAACTTTTTTGACACAATTGGAAACAATACTTATACCTCAAAAAGCTATATGCCGTTGATCTGGCGAGATTTTGACTATACTCCAGATGATGTAAAGAGCAAGACAGATGTGGGCAGTAAGAAGATTTTGATTGTGACGGATGCTGGAAATCATCAGAGAAATCTGGTCAGGATGATTGATAGATTTAAAGCGTCTTTTTCCACCGAAATTGAAACGATCAATTTGCGTGATCTACATATCAAAGGATCATGTCTGGGCTGTCTTCACTGCGGGTATGATAATCAATGCGTATATGAAGGCAAAGATGACTATATCGATTTTTATAATACAAAGGTAAAGACAGCGGACATACTTGTTTGCGCAGGCGCGATTAAAGACAGGTATTTGTCTGCAAAATGGAAAACATTTTTTGACAGGTCTTTTTTCAATGGTCATACGCCATCGTTGATTGGAAAACAGATAGGGTTTATCATTTCAGGCCCATTAAGCCAGATACCTAATCTCAGGCAAGCCATGGAAGCTTATGTAGAGATGCAACGTGCCAATCCTGTTGGTTTCGTAACAGATGAAGATGGAGATTCGGCGAAAATTGACAGCTTGTTGCAAGCCATCGGAAAGCGTCTTGTTCAGTTTGCCGATAACGATTATATCAGGCCGTATACTTTTCTTGGTGTAGGTGGGACGAAACTTTTCAGAGATGAAATTTGGGGACGGCTTCGCTTTCCATTCAGGGCTGATTATCTGGCTTATAAAAAACTCGGAGTATATGATTTCCCACAGAAAGAATATAAAAAGCGAATTCAAAATGCAATAATGTTACTTCTATCAAAATTACCAGCGTTCAGAAAACAAGTTAATAAGAAAATAAAAAAGGAAATGATCAAGCCACTTCAAAAAGAGCTTGAGGATTGAACCAAAGAGCTTGTAAAACAATATCTGCTTGTAGGAGATGGCTCAACCAGTAGTCAGCCACCAAACCGGAAAAGCCGTGGCATTTTTCGTATTTACTTGCATAATCCATAACTTAATTCAAAAAAAGAGGAGACCGTAATGAATAAGATAGGCGTACTTCTTTCAGGCTGTGGTGTTTATGATGGCTCGGAAATCCATGAGGCAGTGTTAACCCTCCTGGCGTTGGACAGGGCTGGTGCCCAAATTATCTGTATGGCGCCCGACATGGACCACTATCATGTCATTAACCATATTACCCAAGAGGTCATGGAAGAAAAAAGGAACGTGCTTTTGGAATCCGCTCGTATTGCCCGTGGTGAGATTACGGATATACGGGATGTGGATGCATCTTCTTTGGATGGTCTGATAATTCCGGGAGGATTAGGTGCCGCAAAAAACCTTAGCGACTTTGCCATAAAAGGCCCGGAGGCTGCAGTACACCCCGAGGTTAAAAGGCTTCTTACTGAAATGGTGGAAGCAGGAAAGCCCATCGGTGCTATTTGTATTGCCCCTGCGACGCTGGTAAAGGCCATTTCACATAAGAGCCCGGAGGTAACTATCGGAAACGATCAGCAGACAGCATCTGCCATTGAGGCCGCCGGCGGCCGGCACAGGGTCTGTACAGTAGATATGATTCACGTGGATGCCACAAACAAAATAGTGACCACCCCGGCTTATATGTTGGGCCCGGGAATCAAGGAAGTGGCGGAAGGCATCCAGAAACTGGTAGACAAGGTACTGGAATTGGCGTAGGGGTCAGCCTAAAAATATCTTGCCGGGATTCAGGATTCCATTCGGGTCGAGCATATTCTTGATGCCTTTCATTAACTTCAGGCTGGCTCCGTGCTCCGCCTGCATGAACTTCCTTTTCCCAATACCAACGCCGTGTTCACCGGTGGCGGTGCCGTCCATGGCCAGGGCCTTGGATACAATACGTTCATTAACCTGATCGATTATGTCCCATTCCTTCTTATCGCCTGTCTTCCCCATAAACACCTGATGCAGGTTTCCGTCACCCGCATGACTGAAGGTGTATCCAGGGATACCTGCCTTTTGAGATTCCTCCCTTGCAAAAGCTATTATCTCAGGATA
>JAYEIR010000260.1:5694-8704 GCA_034660135.1 Thermodesulfobacteriota bacterium | reverse complement strand
TGCAGAATTAATACCATGGACGATACCAGGATCCCCACATCTGCCAATTCATTGCCGCATTCGCATTCATCTCCGCTGCCGCCCTGTTTTCCTCTGCTATCTTTTGTTGAATCGCAAGGCTCTGATAACGTTGATAGGCCTTCTCGCTTCCTACATACAAACATTCGCAGGCAAGGGAGTCCGCATATACGTAATAGACTTTGCCGTTGCGGTTGTAAGGAACAAGTTTTCTCTGGGGCATGGTCTTCAGATGTGCTTGTCTCTCTGTTGTGTCAGCAAACCGCATCTGGAAACCTGCAGCGGCAAGCAACCGTTCCGTATCAATCGCATTACTCCTTTCAATCGCCGCGCATCCACCCAGCAAAAAAGCCACGCTGCTCAGGATTACCGCAAATTTTACATAAAGTTTTAATCGTTTCATTTTAACCCCTCCTGTACAAGCTGTTGTCATATTAATTTACCTGCCCCGCCTTTGGTGGGGAGTGAACCTGCACTCGTTATTTGAAGTGATTTTACCTTTTTTCCGCGCCTTCACAAGTACCTCGTGGTTCTACCGGCTTTTCCCGGATATACTTAAATAGCCTTGACCACATCACAAGAGAGTGCCCGGTCGGACAGTGTCGTGACCAAATTTTTCATTTATTGAGTCCAGGGCTGCATTCAGTTCGCTTCTTTTTTGGGATTCTCTTTCCTGTTGGAAAAGAGACATCTGGCTTTCTGTGCCCGAGGGTTCCAGATGAGACACAGAGACCCCCAGAAGTCTAACAGGCCTCTTGCCGATCAAGGTGTTTTTCAAGAGACGGCAACAGGCAGAGTATATCTCCAATCCGTCATCAATGGCTTCGGAAAGGGTGGTTGACCTGGTGACCTGGACAAAATCGCTGTATTTCACCTTCAGAGTAATGGTCCTGGCAGTGGTTCGCTCTTGACGCATTCGATGAGACACTCTATTGGAGAGTGACAGGATCTCTTTTCTCGCCCGATCAACATCCGTGATATCTCTTGAAAAAGTTTCCTCGTGACCTATTGATTTGATTTCATGGAAAGGCACCACATCTCTATCATCTATCCCCATAGACAGTAAGTGCATCTTCCTGCCCTGCCTGCCGAATTTTCTTTCCAGGACCTTGACCGGGACACGGCTCAGGTCTCCGATGGTCTGAACGTTAAGACGATTTAGGGCCTGCTTTGTGGCCTTGCCGACGCCCCACATCTTGTCAATCGGAAGAGGGTCCAGAAATGCTCTTACATAGTCAGGGCATACCACCGTCAACCCGTCAGGCTTTTCAAAATCCGAGGCAATCTTGGCCACGAATTTAGACGGGGCCACACCTGCGGAAACCGTCAACCCTGTTTCTTTCACAACCATGTCCTTAATTTTTTTTGCAATCTCTTTCGGTGAACCGAGAAGACGGGCAGACCCGGAAATATCCAGAAACGCTTCATCTATGGAGAGAGGCTCAACCAATGGAGAAAAGGCCCGGAATATTTCAAATATTTTTTTGGAGATCTCCTTATATCGGAACATCCTTACCGGCAAAAATATTCCTTCAGGGCAAAGACGCATGGCAGTTGCAATCGGTTGCGCTGAGTGAATGCCGAATTTTCTTGCTTCATACGAGGCGGAAGCTACTACACCCCTTTTTCTTGAACCACCAACAATAACCGGCTTGCCTTTGAGTACAGGATCATCCAGGACCTCAACCGATGGATAAAAGGCATCCATATCTAAGTGAATAATGATTTTTGATTTCACCGGATTATCCATTTATTGCCTTTGTTCCTCAATAACCGGTTTTTCTCTGATGGCCGTCAATTTCTTCTTGAGCTTGTCAGTGTATCAATGATACACTAAAGAGGCAATTTCAAAATGTCCCCTTTTGCTCAATCTCTGTGTCAGTCTCAAATTTTAATCCTCGAAATATTCAACATATTCCTGTGGTTAAAATTTTCGCCTTCCTTAACCTTGGACAAAATTGAACAGTTTTGAAACTGCCTCTAAATGACAATTTTTTCAAACCGGAGGGTGGAAATGAAAACCGAAGAACTGAAAATCGAGGATTTACATGCTGAGAATTTCGTAAAACAACAAGTAGAGGAAATTTCTTCTGCTGTTTCTGATGGCCTGGCAATAAATGCCCTGTCCGGCGGTGTTGATTCATCAGTGGTTACATTGCTCGCTCACAGGGCCCTGGGTGACAGACTTAAGACATATTTTATTGATAGCGGTCTGATGAGAGAAGGGGAACCACAATATGTCGTTTCCTTATTCAAAAGCTTAGGTGTCGATGTTGAAATAATTGACGCTCAGGAACAGTTTCTTGGAGCACTCAAAGGAAAAGAAGATCCTGAAGAAAAAAGAGAAGCCATAACCCAGAGCTTTTATGCAATCGTTTTTTCCCGTCTTGCAAAAGAAAGCGGTGCAAAATATGTCTTCCAGGGCACAAATTACACAGACATAGAAGAAACTGTCGCAGGAATCAAAAGGCAGCACAATATCATTGAACAGCTTGGAATTGATCCTGTGAAGGAATATGGATATAAGATTATTGAGCCCCTGATACAAATAAGGAAACCCGCGATAAGAGTCGTTGGAGAGGTTCTTGGCTTGCCGGAGGAAATATATAAGAGACCTCCGTTTCCGGGACCTGCCCTCGCTGCCAGGGTTATAGGGGAAGTCTCCCCGGAAAGAGTAAGGATTGTGAAAAAGGCAACAGTAATTGTTGAAGAGGAATTAGATAGTACAGACGCATTTCAATATCTGGCGATTCTCCACAATGACAGAGTTACGGGGATAAGAGACGGAAAAAGAGACTATGGGTTGCAGATAGAGGTAAGATGCTGGGATAGCGAAGATGCAAAAACCGGATCACCAACCAGGTTGTCCTTTGATACATTAGATCGACTGGCACAAAGAATAACAACAGAAGTGCCCGGTGTTGTAAGCGTTACTTATAACATCACACAAAAGCCACCTTCAACGATAGAGGCTATTTAGATTTTAGATTTT
>JAYEIR010000260.1:0-5594 GCA_034660135.1 Thermodesulfobacteriota bacterium | reverse complement strand
AGTATAACCTCATGATTGATGTTTTCGTTCAGAGGCTATTTAGATTTTGGATTTTGGATTTAACAGCTCAATAATTAGCGGCATACGAGACAGGCACTATTTGAGCCCATATTTCTTGGCCTTATAACGAAGCATTCGTTCACTTATGCCGAGAAGCCCGGCAGCCCTGGTCTGATGGTTTCCAGTAGATCTGAGGGCATCCTGAACCATCCTACGTTCCAGGGCATCGATGGATTCTTTCAAAGTGCCTGGGTTTCCTGTTTCGCTCTGGTTTGAATGGGCTGGGCCGCCGGAAAAGGGGAGGTCCCTGCTTGATATAATCAGCCCTCTCGTTATTACTACGGCCCTTTCTATGATATTCTCCAGTTCCCTCACGTTTCCCGGATAATCATATTTCATAAAAAGATCCCTGGCCTCCTGACTGATGCCCTGGATTTGTTTTCCGTTCTCAGTAGCAAAATGTGTCAGAAAATGTTCTATGAGAGCAGGTAAGTCCTCTTTTCTTTCCCTTAGGGGTGGGATGACAATGTCCACTACATTCAGCCTGTAGAAGAGGTCTTCCCTGAACCTTCCTTGTTCTATCCTTGCCCTCAGATCCTGGTTGGTCGCGCTAATAATCCGAACATCAGCCCTGATCGTCTGATTTCCACCAACACGCTGGAATTCCAGTTCCTGGACAAATCGAAGAAGCTTTACCTGAACTGATGGAGAAATGTCTCCAATCTCATCCAAAAAAAGAGTGCCCCTGTCTGCTTCTTCAAACCGTCCAATTCTCCTGTTGGACGCACCTGTAAACGACCCTTTTTCATGACCGAACAGTTCGCTTTCCAGCAAGCTCTCCGGTAGGGCTGCGCAGTTCACTGTTATCATGGGCCTTTGAGAACGCGGGCTCAGAGTATGGATCAGCCTGGCAAGCAGTTCCTTGCCCGTACCGCTTTCTCCCCGGATCAACACGGTGGCCCGGCTGTCTGCGACCCTTCCAGCAAGATTGATTACTTCCTCCATGACCTGGCTCTTGTAAATGATCTGATCGGTAGTAACCCCTTTGCCTCTCAACTCCTCTAAGAGAATCTCATTTTCCCTCAAGAGAGTCCTCCGTTCAGATACCCGATCAATCAGGATAAGCAGCTCATCCAGTTCAATAGGCTTAGTAATGTAGTCGGCAGCACCTGACTTCATGGCATTTACGGCCATCTCGACTGTCCCATAGGCGGTCATCATTATCACATCTATCTCCGGATTGATGCCCTTGACCTGTTTCAGGACTTCCAGGCCGTTCATTTCCGGCATCTTGTAATCAAGGAGCAGCAGGTCAAAGTAATTTTTCCTGACTTGATCCAGCGCCTTTTGACCGTTCTCTGCCTCTGAGACATCATATCCTTCACCCCTGAGGAAATCTCTCAGCATTTCCCTCTGGGACTTACCGTCTTCTATTATTAAGATACTCAAATTTTGCATGGTTGAATCCCCCGCAGCTCAAAGCTTATGTTCGGTCTTCTCCGGAATATCAGACATCAGCGCTGTTTTTTACGGGCAGCAGGATTTCAAATGTGGTCCCTGAGCCCGGCTGACTCCGCACATGGATTTCTCCTCCGTGACCTCGAATAATTTCATGGGCCAGGGAAAGACCTAAACCCAATCCCTTTTCTTTTGTAGTATAATCCGGGTCAAAAATCCGTCCTATCTCTTCAGGAGACAGTCCTGTTCCGGTATCTGAAATCTTGACCCTAACCCATTCCTTGTCCTTGGGCTCCACAGAAATCTTGATAGAGCCGGAGACGTGGATTGATTCCATGGCATTTTTGATGATATTGAGAAAAGCTTGCTCCAGTTTGTCAGAATCCATTGAAATTATAATGGGAAGAACCGCATATCTAATTTCAATGCTGATGCCTTCGGATTCGGCCTCGTCCCGGACAAGCAGCACAATCTGATCAAGAAGCCCGGTCAGATCGAGACGACTGAACTTCAGTTTGCGGCTTCTTGAGAAGCCGAGAAATTCCTCAACGATATTGTTGAGCCTCCTGATTTCTTCCAGGATAACCCCTGTAAGTTGTCCTACATTATTTTCTTGAAGCCTCTGGGTCGCCATGCTTATGGCATTCAGGGGATTCCGAATCTCATGAGCTACGCCGGCAGCAAGGCGACCCAGAGCGGAAAGCCTTTCTGCCTGTTGCAGCCGCGTCTCCATTTCCTGGATCCCGGCCAGATGCCTGTTCTGGTTTTTGTAAAGCAGCCACATTGATATAAGTGAAATAACCACCATAAAAACCATGGACATGAACACGCGCCATTTACTTTTGCTCAGGACCTCATCAGCTCTGTCCCGTTCAAAGCACAACAACACAACCCCGTCAAATCCTGGCTGAATACGGATCGGAGCAACAATTTCAAGAAATTTCCATCCGTCCCGATCGATCTTTCTGCTTATCACACCGGCCCTTCCTTGAAGAGCATTCCCTGTGCCAGGCCTCTCCTTGCAAATCCCGGGCAATTCACCGGCAAGGCCAAGAACCCTGTCTCCATGATCCATTACCATGAGACCCACAACACCAGGCACATGTCCAAATTCATCTATGGCCGTTTGAACAGACACCCTCAGACACCTGTATCTAAAACCTTTATTGTCTAAGGCCAGGATAATTGCGCCTTTCCCGGATTTGCGTCGAAACACAATAGACCTCACCTCATTATTGCCCTGAGTGCCATCAAAGATATTCACGCTGACTCCTGTATGCCCCTGGATTACGGGACGCGCTAAGCTCAGGATGCCTTTGGGCACCGGCCTGGTCCTAAATGTAATGATCCCCCGGTCATTCAGCAGGGCAACAAGCCATAGGCCTTCATCCGACGTAAGTGATGATAATTCTTTCTCACTCAAAGTGCCGGTTTTCAATCCAAGGTCGATTTCCTGCCCAAGTTCTATCAGGTCATGCACTAATGCTTCCCGCAAAAAAAACGCTTTTTCTGTAAAGGGAAGCGATGCCTTGGAATCAAGCTTGTTAGGTCCTGTTTTAATCAACTGCTGGAAATCGTGTTCTGCTACCTGCTGAACATTTCGCATAATATCCAAACCCCTGTTTTCAAAATACCCAACAAGGGTCCTGTCCAAGGCCCTTAGATCCATCAGACCCATAATTAAAAGGAGACAGATCAAAACCGCACAGACAACACCTACTGCGAGAGGCTGAAGAAACAGCCGGCGTTCCCTTCCATTCCTGAGCGATTGAACTGACGAAAACCACCTCAACATTTTGTCGCCTCCTTTGTCTCTCCCGGCCTGGTCCCGAACTCGGGTGGCATTGTGCAAAGACCAATATCGAAAGACCAGTACTTAGTGCCTAAACGAAAACCCTGTTCAGGCACGATTTTGGATTTTGGATTATTGGAATCAATCCCAACTCAGTAAAACCTCATGATTGATGTTGTGTTCGTTTTCATTTCGAGGTTTTCGTTCAGAGACTACTTTAGTATCATATCAGTATTCGACAAATATGTCGAATCCAATATTTCATTTCGACATATTTTGCCTGAGACAGGGACATAAGTTAGGCTGGGATTACCAATATAAATGCTATAATTTCAAGTAGTTGAAACCTTTTGGCTGGCTTTGGCATGAGTCATGCAAGTACATACCAGTAAACAGGCTTATCGCAGATTAATATGGGGTTTATATTCAGGTCAAGCGTGGCGCCATTACATGCACGTTCCAAACCTGATTTCCCCCGCAATCCGCATCGAGCCAAAAAAAGAAAAGGAGGTACAATAAGATGAAAAAGATCACGATTATTGCAGCATTGCTCTTCGTTGTTGCTTCGGCGACAGCCGCAATGGCATGGAGGCCTTGCTTCTCAGGCATGGGAGACCGGATGGACTCCGGACGGTGGATGAACTTCTCCGCACTCTCATCACTGAATCTTACCACGGAACAATCAGAAAGAGTCAGGGCACTGCGTGAGTCATACATGAGAGGCACAACGCCGCTCCAGACCC
The DNA here is from genome assembly GCA_034660135.1 of Thermodesulfobacteriota bacterium. Lineage (GTDB taxonomy): Bacteria > Desulfobacterota > DSM-4660 > Desulfatiglandales > Desulfatiglandaceae > JAYEIR01. Next base: position 1,601 of record JAYEIR010000260.1, on the reverse strand, counting down.
AGCTATTCAACAAGAGGGCCGAACTGAAGTTGTTATGGATACAGACCGTGCCTGAACCTGATAAGATCAAGGCCAAACAGAAAGAAATACTGGGCCTGGCAGGACAAATTCAGGAAAAAGCCACAGACTGTGCACTCGCCTTTCGCAATATCCTGACCCCGGAACAATGCTCACAGTTCCTTTCTCTGGGGTTCTGCAGGGGGTATGGCCCCCAGCAGGGGCGCAGAGGGGGCGGTCCACGCGGTAAAGGCATGGGCGCGGGTTCCCGATGGTAAAACAGACGTAACTGGTGCTCTGCTCAGGTTATTAGCCTATCTGCCTGAGTAGAGTCAGAGACATTGGCTCTGCCCTATTTGGTGGTCAATAGAAGTGCATAACCCGGATAAACCGGAAGAGCAAAAAGCTCAAAGCTGAAAACAGAAAACAGAACGTCGCAAAGCCTCTATACGAAAGGGTTTGCGGATATGGTGCGAATCTTCCTTGTCATTTTTACAAGAACTTTACAACTAAATGCCTAAGGTTGTGGTACGCCTTTGGCGTTACAGTTTTGAGAAAATAAGCTTGTTTTGGCCAACTCAATCGGCATCCAAAAGGGCTAACATTCTTTAACTTTAGGCCTTTCCATTTTTAGGCACTTTAGGCATTTTAGCTCATTCATAGGCATTTCACTTTTAGGCACTTGTGAATGCACGCAGGAGTAAGCCCCCGTCCAGGGGGCAAATCAAGGCCACGTCCTCTCGGTGTGGATTCTTTACTGGATTATTTCAAGGATTGTCCCCATTTCCAAATAAGGAAGAGGCTCACCATATCGTTTTTACATGGGGATAGTTCAATATTTTTTCATCTTTTGTAACTACGGATGCTGCTATTGTAATGGCGGTTGCAATGATGATACGGTCTGCCGGATCACTGTGGAGGGGTTGAGGCAAGTTGACCGACTTGACTGCTACTGAATTATCAACGGGAATGAATTGAAAAAACCGGAGATTTTCCGACTTGGCTATCCAGTCGGTTACGTTTAGGGTAAGCTCCAGTCGTTTTTTGTCGACCAGCAGGGCTACCTCCCACGCGCTGATAGAGGAAATGAATATCTCTTTCTGCGCCATGGCGACATCAATCGCCTTTTTTGCCGGTTTGGAAAGCAATTCGGGATTACTAACGAACCAAATCCAGGCATGCGTATCCAGCACTATCATTTTAAGATCTCCCAGTCCTTCAGGCCTACAGGATCCGTTGGATTTTCATATTTGAGGACAGAGTTTCGGAGTATCCTCAGTGTTTCTGCAGGCTTTTCAGAATAGGGCACGATTTTTAAGACCGGTTTGCCACGATCAGTGATGATTAGTGCCACCCCTGTTTGTTCCACCTCCCGGAAAAATTGCAATGCATGGGGCTTGAATTTTGATTTAGGTACTTGCTTTTCCACATGAAACTCCTTTCTTTAAGTTCAAAAGGATATATGACATGGTCATATTACCATGGTCACTTTTAAAGTCAAACAAAAGGGTAGAGTAGAGAGCTGGCTACCTGTCACTGTAGGCTTGGCTTATCCGTTTCCGTCTCTTTCGTCTGACGGTGCCTAAATAGCCAACCCATAGAGT
>JAYEIR010000259.1:0-1655 GCA_034660135.1 Thermodesulfobacteriota bacterium | reverse complement strand
CGTAAAGCGGGACGCTCTTTTAAAATTTAACAACTCAATTGATAAGCATGATTTCAATTCAATTTTAAAAGAACGTCCCCTCTCCATGAATCCGGCCGGTTCAGCATCCATAACCGGCCCAAGGAATTTTCCACGAGATACCGCACAATCCAGTGCGGGGTAAAAAGCTGAGTGGCTGCCGGGATATTTTCGGGTGTGATTTTCTTGTTTTTCTTGAGCCCCTCAAAGACCTGATTCTTTTTCTCTGAGATGTAGAATTGGTAAAGCCAGCCAATGACTTCCACATCTTCACAGACATCATGGGTCAGGGCCTCACGCGTGTAGGCGAGAATGGAGTTTCCGGAGAGCAGATCATCCGGCATCAGGAGCTCGGTATAGTCAGCGATTTTCTGAAAGAGAAAGGGCATGGCTTGACTGTAATAATTACAGACCGCCACGATCAGTAGACGGAAGGCTTCATTCTGGGGATTGGCGGATGGAACAGCGCCATTCAAAAGACCCGTCACCTTTTCTTGAACATCCCGGGGAATCATGGCTTCATCCATCACGCCCATTTTGGCTTCTGCGAGAATCTCCAGCTGGAACTGCCCCGGAATGGGGGGAGAGTACGCCCACAGGATTAAAGCGGTTCACATCCATAAAGCGCAAAGCACAGAAGCGGTTGAACCAGACGTAAGCAACTTTATCTACCACCTGTTCTTCGGAAAACGCTCTGATCTGTTTTTCCAGATCAGCAACCGCTTTATCGTTTTCACGCCTCGCCGCACTACCCAGTTGAAGAACGAGCTTCAGTTTTGACGATACCTGCTCCATCAGGGTACGTCTGGCATACTGGGCGAATTTTTTCAGTTTGGATGTTTCCATTTTCAGCGCTTGAGGCCCTTTAAATATATAGGATTGCAGGTAGCAGGTGGTCAGGCAAAATGTATGGGATACATCTTGCGGTTGTGAGGAACTAAAGAGATGCTATGTTTTCCCTTATAATACTGCTTGCAATACTTTTTACGGGCATCTTAACTTTCCTGGCATACGTATTCAAGGCGATGAATGTTTCTCTGTCGACCTCTATCTCAAAGTGCCTTTGCCTAATATCGATGACCGCATCAACAGGCTCCAAATATTCCTCATAGTCGGCAGTGCTGTGCGTGTCCCAGAACTCCCCGGCCTCATCCTCAGAGGCAAAAACCTCGGGCAGAGGCTCACGTACTTCATGCTCGTTGTCTTTCATAATATCTCCTTTCAGCGCGATCCATGTCCCGCGCGGAAATGGGCAAGGCCCTGTTTTTTTCTTTGTTGATAAAAAAGACGATCAAATAGCGTCCGGTGTTAATTTGCGAGTAGGCGGCGTATACATCTTCTCCTTTGATGTGCCCTCTACTTACCTTACGAACAACAGTCTTCCCCCCAAGTACCTCTTCAGCCTCTTCAATCGAAACTCTGTGTTTGAATGAAAGTTTTTCGACAAATTTTTGTTTCCATATGATCTCGTGGATTATCAAATCATACTCCTTTTGAAATCTCAATACAATGGACCTCTTGTATTTTCAGCAATTATCATTATGGCCTTGTAAAAGGGGACGTTGGTTCCAAAACGATTTATCGATAAATATTGAAAGATATAATTAAGTTGCAATCGCTCCGCATAATGAGAAAGT
>JAYEIR010000258.1:0-8777 GCA_034660135.1 Thermodesulfobacteriota bacterium | reverse complement strand
AAGGGCAATGGCTCCCAGGCCCACCGCATAGTGGATGCGTTCTTCAACCCCATTTAAGGAAGGGGTAAGAAGGATGTTCTCAAGTTCAATATCCGATGAGAAAGGCTCTCGCTCCAACTCAAAGAATGTACGGTAATTATTGTTCATGGTTGTGGCTCCTTTTCTGATCACCAGATCTTTCCGGCTGTGGGAGTATGACTCTCAGAGCTGATTTGAGCCTGGTTGTTTTTGTCTCGCTTAACCCGGCAGTTAACGTTCAGATCCACCACGGTAAGATACCCGTAGCTTTTCTGTTGCCATCGAACCTCGACCTTATTCGGACTGTCCTTATGGTAGAGCAGGTCCACGCGCTGGCCGATGAGTTGGACCGGTGCTTCGAACAAGTTTCCATCTAAGGTGATGGTTCTGTCTTTGTTTACCCTTCTCCTGGCAATCATGCGAAAATGATCTTTCAGATTATCTGGAGCAGCCCGTAGGCACTCCATTTGCGAGGTAAACCGATCCAGCGGTTTGAGCCCTGTAGCGGAGTGAACCCTCTGGTGGTAGATCTAGCTGCGCCACAGATCAAATGCACCATTGAGTTCATCAAGGCTCATCTGTCCTGCTTCGGCCAAAAACTGCATTCGAACAGTCCTGAAAAATCGTTCAATCTTCCCTTTCTCATTTTCCATCATAGAACCTCCTGTTTTGAGTTTTCATACCCCTTTACACGGTTTATCCTTATCGTGTAAGAGAACTCTTCGGTAGGTTCCTTAAAAACGACTTTGAAGGCAGATTAAATGGCCCGGGATACAGGGACTTTGCCCATCTCAATAAGCCTGTCAAAGGCTTCGGACAAGCACCTCATCCACTCAATGCCTAAGTGTGCCATAGTTTGCCTCTTCAGGGCTCTAAGCCAATGACGGCACCGGGCACTGATAGAGCAGCCTTCCGGCCATTTGTCGGTTTTCAAACGACTAACAATATGAAAACGGATACTCTCTGTTTTTGTCTGAAAATGTTTAAGATATCCCTTGGGCTTAAGCTTAATCACACATCCACATAAAGGACATCGATATCGCCTTAAAAGCAGCGCATAAACATATCCATCAAACCAGGATTCCACAAAACCATGGCCCCAAAGGTGACTTTCCCTGCAACGCAGACAGACCTTGGGCTTAACCCACTGGTAATTCCGACCCTTTTCTTCTATTTCCTTGAGATTTGCTGTAACTGATAGTATCATTGATCAACTCTTTTGGGACATCCAGTCCCTGTTATGATCGGGGGGTGGGTTCTGCTTAAACTCACCCCCTTTTCCCAAAAAAAATGGCCTCCATGAAAGAGACCATTTAATTCGACATACCAGCTCGTTTGTCAATACAATGCGAAAATCTATTACACCTTCATAGCTCCTTAATACGGTTCCCTACAATGGCTATCCACAGATGCTCATCGCCTTTGGTGCAATGAAATTAGGTACACGCCTCCACGAAGAACAGAGTTCAGTAATCTCCAACACGTACTTTTTAGTCGGAAACCTTCTCAGCATATTGCTCGCGATGATCAGTTCAATAATTATTAAGGCAATCTGGCAAGTATAAGGGCCTTGTCACCAATGCGACATGGCAGTGCATTGAGAGGCAGCCGACAAGACAGCCAGTCCAGAGAACAATTAGGCTGAGCCGCTTCGAAATTTGATGGAACTTGAATTATTATTCGTTTTGCCTAAGTCGGTATCACCCTGGCTGCACCTAACCGCCGCCATTGATCGCGAAAAAATGCATAATTGGCTTTATTCACAGGCATTTAAGAAATAGTCTAATACAAAAGCTGGGGCAAGCCTCCGCTTGGCGCTTGCAGGAAACGACTAAGAGCTATAAGAGTCAAACGGAAAGACATAGGTGTCAGGCCTACACAGTTGACAGCAACGCAATAAGCATTAGCGATTTTTAGGCCGTGTGACTATTTGTTTCTAATTCCTTATGATAGTGAAATGTGTAGTCCTGACACCCATTCCCTTAAAGCGCGGCTGGTGAGGCGGGCCATTGGCCTAAAATGCCTCTTGACTGCTTGCCCTGGAATGGCTATACTTTGGATATACATAAGGAGGTGGTTATATGCATACGAAGATTCAAAAATGGGGTAATAGTCAGGGGCTACGTCTTGCCAAGAACGTGTTAGAAGATGTTCGCCTTGGAGTTGGGGACGAGGTGGACGTTGCGGTACGAGACGGCATCATCGTTGTTGCGCCAATCAGAAAAATCCGCGGACGGTACCGTCTCGAGGACCTCGTGGCAGAAATTCCCGAAGACTACCACACCAGCGAAGTCGATTGGGGAAAGCCGGTCGGTAAGGAGGCATGGTAGATGGCTGTTTATATCCCCAAACAAGGTGACATTATCGCCATTACTTTCGATCCTCAGTCCGGTCACGAACAAAAAGGGCGTCGGCCTGCTCTGGTTGTAAGCAAAGACTTGTTCAACCGTAGCACTGGCTTGGCCATTATGTGTTCCCTAACAAACACAGAACGTGGGTTTCCCTTCCACGTACCTGTTCCAGAAAACAGTAGCCTGACGGGGTTCATCATGGTTGAGCAGGTCAAGTCAGTCGACTTCCGTACTCGTCGAGCAAAGCGCATCGAACGTGCCTCTGATGAACTGCTGGCAAACGTGTTATCAATATTAGATGCCTGCATCTACTAACCGGCCAACAAATCAGAGGGATGAGGGCCAGGCTAACGACTTAGACTGATTGATTATAGGATGAAAACGGGGCCTGATTTTCGGCCTATATGATCGTTTTGATAGTCGAAAAGGGGATTATAGCTAAGGAACACCCATGGCAAGAGCGAAAAGAATTATATCCCGGGTTAAAAAATCTGATCCCGAGGGGGAAACTCTATATGTATTGGTGGTCACTACAACTTTAGGCATTTTTTCGGTTTATCTGGATGAGGTAAATATCAATTGGCAAAACAAGAAATGAATGACAACGACATTGAAAAGATAAAGAATCATTGGGTCGAGACCTCTAATGATGATTTCACAGTGAAAAGTTTAAATAAATGAATTAAAACACCCCCTTTTTCGGGCTTAGAAGGGCATTCTTGATACTAAAATGGCCATTCTAAGAACATAAGGCGAGCAGCAATGCTCAGAGCAAGCCGACACTTTTTACATCGCCGGCTTTGATTTATCGAGCTGGTAGCCCGGTAGATGACCTTGAGTGTTGCGTTTGATTGATATCGAATACCATGTTATATTATGATATGGTAAATTTCAGGATGCGAGGTGCAGGTCATGTCATTGACTTCTGAAAAAACAAAATATGAGCATGTAGCATTGGATGGCAAAGGGGTGCCTGTCATAGTGGGTACAAAAATGAAGGTAATCGAGATTGTCCTGGAAAAAACCGCCTACGGGTGGAGTCCTGAAGAGCTGTATTTTCAACACCCTCATCTTACGCTTGGCCAGATATACTCTGCATTAGCCTACTATTGGGATCATCAAGATGAACTTGATAGGGATATTGAAAGAAGGCTTGCTTTTGTGAATCAAGCTCGAAAAATGGCAGGGCAAACACCTCTTGCTGCCCGGTTGAAATCCAAAGGATTGGTCTGATTGTGATTGCGCTCTATATGGACCATAATGTGCCACGAGCCATAACCGTGGGTCTGCGTTTGCGTGGGGGAGATGTCATCACAGCCTATGAAGATGACGCCGACGATATGGATGATTCAGCATTATTAGATCGATCGACTGAATTGAGTCGAGTGCTTTTCACACACGATGACGATCTCCTCGCTGAGGCAACCAAACGACAAAAAGAAGACATTCCTTTTGGCGGAGTAATTTATGTCCACCAAATGGGGGCGACTATCGGCGCTTGCATCAGCAATCTGGAGCTCATTTCAAATGCCGGCGAACATGAAAACCTGCTAAATCGAGTTCAATTTTTACCGCTTTAAAGAGAAAAGCCTGTATCTTTCCCATGCTTCTCCTTCAGCCTGAAGCCCCCAAATCACGCGGGATAGGGGACATCTATAATGACACAGGGGGCCGCTAATACCCTATAACGATTGACAACAGGGTGCGGTGGCAGGGGCTGGCAGGGGGCCAAGCTAACAGATTAGAATGATTGACAATATGATGAAAACAAGGCCCTATTTTCGGCCTATATGGTCGTTTTCATAGTCAAAAAGGGGATTATAGCCAGGAACCACGCCAGTGGCTTGAAAGTCTGAAAATATTGACTCAGCGAGTAATGCAGAAAAGCTTCGTTGTTCCCCGGCCGCCAAAATTAAGCGGTTATTCACGTTGGGAATCATTGCAAAAGGAGGCTGAGGGGCCAAGATTTTAACATGAGCAATACACTCAAAAGGATTATCGAACTTGTTGAACGTAAAGATGTTAAAATATCTGATCATGGTTATGATGAATTGGCTGAAGATGGTATCTTTGTCAGGGACGTTTTGCTTGGTATTAGGGAAGCCATAATAATTGAAGATTATCCTGACTACACAAAAGGACCATGTGTATTAGTGTTGCAGAAAGATTCTGAGATTAATCCGATCCATGTGGTATGGGGAATTCCCAAAGGCGCCAGGTCGCCGGCTGTTTTGGTTACCGCATACAGGCCGGATCCAGCCAAATGGTCAAGTAATTTCATGAGGAGAATGCCATGAGGAAGAAACAACATAAAAAATTAGTACACGAAGGACAATATGTGGCCGAAGTTGAAATCGAACTGATCGATACTGATGAAGGCTGGTCACCTTATTTGTCCCTTGATGATGCTTTGAAGCTTGACGATGTCCGAGATGCTCTTCGTAGAGGGGATCTGCACAAAGCAGGACGACTTGCTCGTGTTTTTACTTTGACCCCTCTCGTACTTGATGCCGCCGGAGAACAAGGCATTGCCCTCTGACCGCCAATAGCTCGGCGGTTTTTGAAATGCTTTGCCCTTCATCAAAATTAGTGTTTGTCAAGGTTCGGCGTCCCTCAGGCAGGTGGGTTGCCATTCATATTTATTATGAGAAAATACGACAAATTAGTTTTTCAAATACTCCGTGGTATGAACGATGCCAATATCGCCTTTACTGATTTGGTCAACCTGTTGAAACATCTTGGATTTGACATGAGAATCAAAGAAAGTCATCCTGTTTTCAGGAAGGATGGCGTCATAGAGAAGGTTAATTTGCAGAAAGAAGGCAACAAAGCAAAGCCCTATCAGGTTCGCCAAGTACACAATATTATACTCAAATACAAATTAGGGGATAATGGATAATGGATAAATATGAAATTATTATTTATTGGAGTGATGAAGATCAAGCCTTTATTGCTGAAGCTCCGGAGCTCCCTGGTTGCATGGCTCATGGTGATACTCACAAAGCCGCACTAACCAACATCAAAACAGCGATGGAACTTTGGATGAAAACGGCAAAGGAGTTTAATGACCATATTCCTGCTCTACAAGGCCGTCGTCTTGCTTTTGCCTGAACTGTATGAGTCTCCCCAAGACGAGCGGGCTGTGAACATCTTTAAACGTAACATGGTTGAGGGGGGACATCCTTAAATAGTGCCTGAACGAAAACCCTGTTCAGGCACGATTTTGGATTTTGGATTTTAGATTTTGGATTAATGGAATCAATCCCAACTTAGTAAAGCCTCATGATTGATGTTGTGTTCGTTTTCATTTCGAGGTTTTCGTTCAGAGACTAATTATTGAACTGTTATCTGAAGTATTTATCGTTTATAGGGAGATGAGAGTAACTGCACCCAAATTAAAAGGAGAAATAACTAATGAGTGAGAAGCAGTGGAATAACCCACCGGCAATGCAAATTGATCCGCAGAAGACCTATCGGGTAACGATTGAAACCAACAGGGGCGACATGGAGTTGGAACTTTATCCGGAACATGCGCCCAAAACGGTCAACAACTTTGTTTTCCTGGCCAAAGAGGGTTTCTATGACGGAATAGTTTTCCACCGGGTGATAAACGACTTTATGATCCAGGGAGGGGACCCTACGGGTACAGGCACAGGGGGACCTGGCTATAAATTTGAGGATGAAGTTGCGGAGAATCCGCTGAGGCATGAGACAGCAGTTATCTCCATGGCGAACGCAGGGCCGAACACGAACGGGAGCCAGTTTTTCATCACGCATTCACCGCAGCCGCACTTGGATGGTATGCACACGGTTTTCGGCAAGGTGGTCGAAGGGCAAGAGATTGTGAACGCCATCCAGCAGGGGGATAGGATGGTTCAAGTAATGGTGAGTGAAGGATGAGTGCGGAGCGATTTCAGGAACAAAAATGAACGAGAAGCATTTAAGTAAAATAGCAGATGAACTGAATCTCTCACTCCGACAGGTAAAGGCCGCAGCCCTGTTACTCAAAGAGGGTGGCACGGTCCCCTTTATAGCCCGTTACAGGAAAGAGGTTACCGATTCTCTCGATGAAGTGGCCATAACTGCGATCCGTGATAAAATGGCTCAACTGGAGGCCTTAGACAACCGGAGAGAGAGCATATTAAAATCACTCATGGAGCGGGAGCTGCTTACTGACGATTTGAAGGGGAAGATTGTTTCCGTTGAGACCATGACCACCCTGGAGGATATCTATCTCCCGTACAGGCCGAAACGCCGTACCCGGGCTACAACAGCGAGGGAAAAGGGGCTTGAACCATTAGCGAAACTCATATTCGATCAGCAGGATGATACTGATCCGGTAAAAGAGGCGGCAGCCTATATTGACCCTGAAAAGGGGGTTGAAACAGCAGAGGATGCGCTTGCCGGCAGCCGGGACATAATAGCCGAGTGGGTAAATGAAGATCAGGTGGCTCGCGAAAGAATACGGGCGCTCTATACACAGAAAGGGATCTTCCGCTCCAGGGTAATTCCGGACAAGGAGGCGGAGGGGGCCAAGTTCAGGGACTATTTCGACTGGGAAGAGCCGGTGCCAAAAGCACCATCGCACAGGGTTCTTGCAATGCGCCGGGGAGAGAAAGAGGGTTTTATAGATCTGCGAATAAGCCCGCCTCAGGATGAAGCACTGGCACTGCTGGAGGCCATGTTTGTTAAAGGGGAAAATGCAGCTTCTCAGGAGGTTGAGGAAGCGGTGCACGATAGCTACAAGAGGCTCCTGTCTGTTTCAATGGAAACAGACGTCAGGCTCGAAACCAAAAAACGGGCTGATAGAGAAGCAATCAAGGTATTTACGGATAATCTCAGGGAACTTCTCCTTGCGCCGCCCCTCGGTCAAAAAAGTGTTATGGCCATAGATCCGGGGATTCGTACTGGCTGTAAGATTGCGTGTCTCGATCCCCAGGGTAAGCTGCTCCATACAGATACTATCAACCTTTTTAAGTCTGAAAACGCTAAATTATCCTCTGCAAAAACAGTAAAGGAATTAGTAGACACATACAAAATGGAGGCGATAGCAATAGGGAACGGCACTGCCGGGAGGGAAACCGAAGCATTTATTAATGCTCTTCCTTTTTCGGACAGCATTTCGGTGGTAATGGTCAATGAGAGCGGTGCGTCTGTCTATTCCGCCTCTGAAGCGGCAAGGGAAGAGTTTCCCGATCTGGACCTGACTTATAGAGGAGCAGTATCCATTGGAAGGCGCCTCATGGATCCTTTGGCTGAGTTGGTAAAAATCGATCCAAAATCTATTGGCGTAGGACAGTATCAGCACGATGTGAACCCGCTGGCCCTTAAAAGAAGCTTAGATGATGTGGTCATGAGTTGCGTCAATGCTGTGGGGGTGGATATCAATACAGCGAGCCAACAGCTTCTCACCTATGTCTCAGGTCTTGGGCCACAGTTGGCCAAAAACCTAATAACCTACCGCGATGAGCACGGGGCTCTCTCCTCCAGGGAAGAACTTAAAAAGGTGTCGCGTCTTGGCCCGAAGGCCTTTGAGCAGGCAGCCGGTTTTCTCCGAATTAGAAATGGGGATAACCCCCTTGATGTTAGTGCGGTCCATCCCGAATCTTATGGCATTGTGGAGACCATGGCCAGAGATCTTGGTTTTGGTGTAACTGATCTGCTTGAAAATGATATGCTCAGGAAAAAGATCGACCCTAATAGATATGTGACAGACAGGGTGGGAATCCCCACACTTACCGATATTCTTGCCGAACTGGCCAAACCCGGTCGCGATCCCCGAAAGCAGTTTGAAACCTTCAAATTTAAAGAGGGAATTGAGAAGATTGAAGATGTCCAGCCTGGAATGAGCCTACCCGGCGTGGTCACGAATGTCACCGCATTTGGTGCTTTTGTTGACATAGGTGTTCATCAGGACGGGTTGGTACATATTAGCCAACTGGCGAACCGGTTTATTAAGGACCCCAACGAGGTGGTCAAGGTCCATCAGCACGTAACGGTCAAGGTGCTGGACGTAGATCTGGAAAGAAAACGAATCTCTCTTTCCATGAAACAGGACGCGGTTCAGGAACCGGAAAAAACAAGGAAGGCATCAAAAAAGCCTGAAAAGAGGCCCAAGGCAAAAAGATCGCGAAAGAGTGAACCCGCTCCATTCAACAATCCCTTTATCTCTCGGTTTTCACTTGACAAAGAAAGAGGGCTTTCTTAAAATTCTATTAAAATAAATGTAACCGTTCACGGAGTCTACATATCCCATTCATGCTTTCATAGTTGAGACGGAATGGTAAGGAACGTGGACGAAATAACTTCCACAACTATGCATCCCGGCTTCAGGGCATCTTTGTCCGGTCCTCAATCTCAAAATCCTCGAAATAGTCTTGCTATTACTGTGGTTTTGAGCTTTCGGAT
>JAYEIR010000257.1:0-31429 GCA_034660135.1 Thermodesulfobacteriota bacterium | reverse complement strand
ATAATACTCAAATAAAAAATGCTATGCCACAAAGACCTGAGTGTCAAGAAGAATCCGACCGTGCTCAGGCCCATAACTCTCATTCAAGATAGTCCCTGCCAAAAAAGGCTGAGACTGCAAGAACCCGCCATTTTTCGTTTTACGCCACTTTTTGCTTATCTGTTGACTATGTGAGGCGGGACCCCGCTGCTTACCCCGGCGATCAAATTTTCAGCAGCCATAACAGCCATTCGGTTGCGTGTCGCCACGCTTGCACTGCCGATGTGCGGTACAACAAGACAGTTCGGCAGGCTTAACAACTTGTGGTCAGACGGCAGAGGTTCCGGATCAGTCACATCCAATGCGGCATATTTAATTTGTCCGGAGCGCAGTGCCTCATAAAGCGCATCAGAATCTACTACTTGTCCACGGGAGGTATTAACAAGAATGGCTGTCCTCTTCATTTTTGCCAGGGCTGCTGTATCAATCAAGTGGTATGTCTCAGTGGTCAGGGGGACGTGGAGACTGACAAAGTCTGCTTCGGCGAGTAAATCATCGATACTGTGACGCATTTCTGCGCCAACAATTGCCCCTTTCCGAGGCTGCACATTGAGGTCAAAATAGATGACTCTCATGTCAAACCCTCTTGCCCGCCTTGCCACGGCAGCTCCGATGTTTCCCATACCTATAATTCCCAGAGTAGAGCCATAAATGTCTTGCCCCAAAAGCAGCTCCGGCTTAAAAGTCTTCCACTTGCCCGCACGAATATAATCACTTGACTCGACAATACGCCGGCCGGCAGCCATGACAAGGGTGAACGCGAGATCTGCCGTTGTCTCAGTCAATATACCAGGTGTATTTCCAACAAGAATACCGCGTTTCGTTGCGGCCTCAATATCAATGTTATCGTAACCCACAGCATAGTTACTGATGATCTTGAGTTCCGGTCCCGCTGCATCCATAATTTCCCCATCAATCCGGTCGTTTAGAAGGCATAACAGGCCATTGATGCCGTGTACCTTTTCGAGCAGGATCTCATGAGGTGGGGGATTTTCATCTGGCCAGACCTGTGCATCACAGGCGGCAAGAATCATGTTCAGGCCTTGTTCCGGTATTGATCTGGTTATATATACCTTTGGTTTACGCATGAAATTTCACTCCTGCTTATCCGTGAATGCGGGATGTGTTTTTTACCTTACACTGCTTCGCATAAAAAGCAAGCTTCTGAGGCATTTTAAAATATTCAATTGATCCTTCACCATTCATCCTGTATCATCTTATTATATGAGATATATTGTCATAATTCTATTCCTTTTGATACCCTGCCATGCCCTAAGTTTTGAGAGGTATAACAGGATTGTAAAATATGACAGGTTGTTCTCAAAATATTCAAAGAGGTATTTCGGGCCTGCTTTTGACTGGCGTTACTTCAAGGCACAAGCTGTAGCTGAATCCAGGCTGAAGCCTGAAGCGAGGTCCAGGGTTGGGGCATTAGGTATCATGCAAATCATGCCCAGAACATTTGAAGAGATCATGAGAAAAAATCCAAAAATCAAGGGCATCAGAAAACATCCAAAATGGAATATAGCAGCGGGGATCTATTATGACAGGGTGCTGTGGAAAGAGTGGAGGGCGGAACGTCCCCTCCAAGACCGAATAGATTTCATGTTCGGTTCTTACAATGCCGGCAAGGGGAATGTCCTTAAGGCCCAAAAAATTGCACAAGAACAAGACCTGAATGAAAACCTGTGGCAATCCGTAGAGAAGGCCTTGCCAATGGTGACTGGAAAGCGGAGCAAAGAGACGATTGGTTATGTAAAGAAAATCAAGACAATCAAGGGGGTATTACGATAATGGAGATTTCCATCATGCTGTTGAATTTTTTTTACGCGGTACTTGGCGCGGTTCTGACAATCGCATTTATGCTAATAGGTTATAAAATCTTTGACAGGCTTACCCCTTTTAATACTTCAAAGCAATTAGCAGAAAACAATGTGGCTGTCGGAATTGTGGTTGGTTCCATTTTTGTCGGACTGGGTGTCGCTGTAGGGCTTGTAATCGGCATGGGACTTAATTAGTGCCTGAACGAAAACTCCGTTCAGGCACGGTTTTAAGTTTTAGGTTTTGAGTTTTGGGTTAATTCAAACGACTTAAACTGATTATGAATCGATGAACGATGTTGGGCATTTTAAAGTTCGAGGTTTTCGTTCAGACACTAATTAGTGCCTGAACGAAAACCCTGTTCAGGCACGATTTTGGATTTTGGATTTTGGACTTTAGATTTTGGATTAATAGAATCAGTCCCAACTCAGTAAAACCTCATGATTGATGCTATGTTCGTTTTCATTGCAAGGTCGAGGTGAGGTTTCGGGGGTCTCTGTTTTCAGAAGTTCCTGGGTTTGCAAATGATTTCCCGTATGCGAATATCAAAGATGTCCGATTGGTTGGCAGGCTTCAAAATCAGGGCCGTATCCGCTCCGCGGGTTGACCCCCCGATCGATACAATATCATTCCCTGTAAGATTTCCTGAATCAGCGGCCATGATAGCAACTTCCACGGCAACCTTGGTCCCATGGCCAAACAGCCTCAGGGTATCGGCAATGAGCAGCGCGGGATAGACTCCGGAATGTTTTTTTGCCACGGCCCTTTCAACTCCGGAAAGGGCATGTGTACCGCGGACAACCCTTATACCTTTAGATTCCAGATCCTTTCTTACACTCTCATCCATTGGGGTTTTGAATGGGACTTTGAAGCCACTGTGACAGGTCACTGCCGTGATAGTGAAGCCCTCGAATATTTCAATGGCCTTATAGGCCGTATCACCTGTAGTCGAGGCCACGACCAGTTCGTTCAGACCCAGGGCCTTGCCACGTTCACAGGCTTTTTTCAGAGTCATTTCCGTGTTGATTTTCCCGGATTCATCAAAATACATAATCCACCTTTCTGGGCTTGGGGGCAGCCCATGCCCCTTGATATAATGCAAAGTAAGCGTTTGGGTTCAAAGGTTCTCGATTTTTATCCCTTTTCGTTTTAGTGCATTTTTATTGGCAAGTAATTCCTTACCCACGATCTTGTCCACCACATAAATCATATTGCCGCCTTTTTTTGCATACTCCTGACCATAGGAAATGGGGATATCAGGTGTTGGATCTCCGAGCAGAGAATCGGCGACTGATTTGACCTTACGTCTGCCACTTGCCAACAGAAGCACCATTTTCGCCTGGTATACCAGCTCTGCACCCATGGTAACTGCGTAACGCGGGCACTCCTTTTCAGAGGTAAAATGTCCATCCGTTACGGCGTTGGCAACGGTGTTGTCGTCCAACTGTACAAGCATAACTTTGCTGCCCTTAAATGGAATCCCTGACTCGTGAAAGGCAACGTGCCCACGTCCTCCAACACCGATGACCTGCAAATCAATGCCGCCCGCTTTTCTTATCTTCCGATAATATCCTTCCAGTATTTCTTTGCGTATCCAGTCTAAGTATTGAGAAGCAGGTTTGGATTTGATGACGATCGACCTCCCGGCATCGGCGCCAACCTGGCGCCAGTCCTCAGGGTTCGCTTTGAGTTCGCGCATCAGTTGGTTTTGATCGATCAAGCATCCATAAGGCACGCTGGTCTCCTTGAACTTGCCGGCAAGGAGTCCAAAAAACTCCTGGATCATAAAATAACAGTAGCTCTCGGGATGCATCACGCGTTGCTGCGGGTTTTCACCGGGTAGACCTATATATTCGTCAAGGTTGAAGCTGCGTATCCGGCTGTTGTCGAATTCACCGGCGTTAGCTGCTCCGGCCAGGTGCTTATATAGGCCGACGGGGGAATTTCCGGTCGCCAGACCCAGCACAAACTCCTTTTGTTTGCGCAGCGTCTCGATGATATTCTTCCTGGCTATTTCCGCCGCTACTCTGCTCATGTCCTCGAAATCATCCGTAACAATAATTTTTATTGGCATTCGCTGTCTCCTTTAGAAACGAAAATTTGAGCGCTCCTCCGTTGAAACTTAGAATCAGCCCAAGGCTTCTTTGACTACCCCGGCGATCTGAGAGCAATACTTTTCGGTCAGGTCATCGCTCAGCCCTTCAACCATTACGCGACAATAGTTTTGCGTGCCGGAATAGCGAACCAGCACACGACCCTGGTCGCCAAGTTCCGTTTCCACCTGCCTGATTACCTCAACAACCTCAGGGACCGTTGAAATCTCCGGTTTGCTCTTTACGTCCACGTTGATCAGTTTTTGCGGAAAAACATCCATCATCTTCGCCAGTTCGGAAAGCGGTTTGTCTTCTTTGATCATTGAGGCGATCAGTTGCATTGCGGAGAGGATGCCGTCACCCGTCGTGTGGTGGTTGAGAAAAATCATATGACCGGAATCCTCGCCGCCGATCACCGAACCCAGCCGTTGCATATCTTCCAGTACATACCGGTCTCCGACGTTCGCCGCATGATGTTTAAAACCATATTTTTTGCAGGCGATGGTCAGGCCAAGATTGCTCATCACGGTGGTGACGAGAAGATCGTTTTTCAACTTGCCCTGTTCCTTAAGTCCCTTGGCACAAATGATCATAATCTGGTCGCCGGTGATCTGTTGACCATTTTCATCCACCGCGATGAAACGGTCACCGTCACCATCAAATGCCAGCCCTATGGCAGCGCCGGTCTCCTTTACACGTTTCTGTAGATCCTCTGTGTGCTGCGAACCGCAATTGTCGTTGATGTTCAGGCCATCAGGGTTATTGTGGATGACCTCGACATCGGCGCCCAGCTCGGTGAACGCACTGGGAGCCACCCGATAGGTAGCGCCATTGGATGTATCGATGACAATCTTCATCCCTTCCATTGATAAATCACGCGGGAAGGTGTTTTTCAAGAAAACGATATACCGCCCAAGAGCATCTTCCATGCTGTAGGCACGGCCCATCTCCCTCGCAGGCGGTACCATCCGGGACAGTTTGTCACTCAAAACAAGGTCTTCGATAATCCCTTCCTGCTTGTCAGATAACTTGAATCCGTTCCTGGAAAAGATCTTGATGCCATTATCCTGATATGGGTTGTGTGATGCGGAAATCACTATACCCGCGTCGGCCCGCATACTTTCCGTGATAAAAGCGATGCCGGGAGTGGGCAATACATGGACCAGATAAGAAATGCCGCCCATTGAGCTTATGCCTGCTTCAAGCGAACTCTCCAGCATGTAGCCGGAAATGCGGGTGTCCTTGCCGATGATAACTCGAGTACGATGATTCTTATTCTTAAACAGATGGGTGACTGCCTGGCCTATGGAAAAGGCAATCGCAGCATCCATGGGGTAGCGGTTGGCTTCACCCCTGATTCCATCTGTTCCAAATAGTTTGCCCATGAGGTTCTCTCCATTATATTATTTAGTGTCCGTCCATAAATGAGGATTTTTGTTCAAGATCAAGGCATGCGAAAAAAATAACCACAGGCATATAGTTGATATTCCGAGGATTATTTTTTGAGCATAACGCAGATATTGGGCAAAAAGACCATTTATGGATGGACACTATTTAACTCGTAGTTTTTTGAACAATGCCAGTGCCGGCAAAATCCCTGCCGTTTGCCGGCAAATCTCATCAATTATTTGTTTGAGCCACCTTACACCCTCTTGTGAAAGGGTGGGCGGCATGCTTTGCACAACATCGATGTAGTTTCCGTCATTATTTTTTTTGTGATTATGAAATCCGTCAAGAAAAAGATCACGATGAGCGGTCCCCGCCTTTTCCGCAATGTCTCCGGAGAACAACCGGCGGACTTGTGGGATCATGTCATGAAACTCGCGTTTACGGATCGCAGTTTTAACTTTGGGGTCGTCTTTTTCAAGAGAACCGGACATCTTGATTGCCATGGCTTCGAGCCGTTTCATACGCTCTTCTTTTGCCAAAGCCAGTTTGTCAAGCACACCGGCATATACAAGTTCGCCGAATTCCTGTGCCTTGAAAAACGAGCTGCGGACATTGATGTACCACTGCTCTAACGCCATCAGATTGGCAAGATAACAGATGTTGTTTTCCACCACTCGCGAAAGGTTTAAGTAAGACTGAGGAATAAAGTCTGTTATGATACCGCGTGGGGATTTGCCAACTACTAATTTATTATCCTTGATCAAATCACTGCGAAGAATTGTTCCGGCCGCGACCACATTACCATAACCTAACCGAATCGGACCTACCATACCTCCTTGACCGCCAAGGAAGATAAGCGGCTGGTTTAACATTACTCCCCTTGGTACATCTCCTATAAGTGAGGCAGTAGTCTTGTCACCATTCGGGGTAAAATTGAAATGAATGTATGAACTGCCGACTTCGCTGTGATTCTTCCGGCTGGTGCCGCCGGCCATCAGGCAGTCGCAGAAGTTGATTAAACTCCCGAGGGTAACAAAAGGAAAGAGGATCGTTTGTTTCAGTCCAACACAATGCGCTCCGTTGGCCTGTTCTTCCAAAATGCACCCGTCACGCACATGTGCACTTAGGCCCATGCTCGCTTTCTCCAAAAAAACAGCCCTCTTGAAATATCCACCCTTGAGTTCAACACAGGGACCGATCTGGCAGTCTTCAATTGTTACCGGCCCCTCGTAACCGATCTGGGTGCCGGTAGAGATGACCGTCTCCTCGCCATAAATGCGGCAGCCCGGGTATATCCTGACACCGTTGCCCGAAATTTGATCAATCTTGACTTCCTCACCTATGTCCAAGGATAACGGATTGAGGATGTCCACCCCCTTCTCGATCAGTTGAACAATCTTATCATAGGATCTGGGTTTGAGTTCCACGCCGTTCTCCGAAAAAAGAAAAGGTTTATCCATAGCAGTGAAAAAATTGAAATAATTATCAATAAGTTCGGGAAAAAGCAAGATTAATTATCAGGTGACCAGTTGTATGAAGTTACTCAAGAAGTATGTAACTTGCTGGAAATAAAGGAAAACAGCATTAATTCATCGTACGTCTGCAACCCACAATATCCCGGCATTCGTCAAGGGTTCTCTTCCATTATTCTTTTACATCTATCTTGATTATTACAACAGGTTCCAACGGAACATTTGCCATTGTTCCCTTATTGCCGGTCTTGACTGTTGAGATGGCATCCACCACATCCATTCCATCAACCACCTTCCCAAAGACGGCGTAACCCCACCCTTGAGAAGTCTTGCTCCTGTGGTTGAGGAATGTGTTGTTTTTTGTGTTGATGAAAAACTGGTCTGTTGCACTGTGGGGGTCCTGCGTGCGCGCCATGGCCACGGAGCCGCGCTTGTTCTTGAGCCCGTTGTCTGCCTCGTTTTGGATGGGCTTATCAGTAACCTTGTTTGTCATATAAGGTGTGAATCCTCCCCCCTGAATCATGAAGTTCGGAATTACTCTGTGAAAGATGGTCCCATTGTAATGCCCTAAATAGACATAGTTTAAAAAATTCTCCACTGTCTTGGGCGCTTTTTCAGGGTAAAGCTCAAGCACTATGTTGCCCTTTGATGTCTCAATGATCACCTGTGGATTGCCGGGACTCTTGTCTCCGGCATTTACAGATACTGTCAGGACAAGCAACAATAAGACCTGTATTACACAAAATTTCATTTGACTCCCTCCGTTTAAGTTTCTATTGGTTCTAAAACAATTTTTCAATATACTAAAAGACATTTTCCATGCCCCAAATCAGACAAAACAATAGCATGTCATCATGCTGCACGAAAGGCTATGAGTTTAATTTGTTCCAGAAATCCACGTCCTTTGGGCTTGGATTTTTTGTTGGCGGCTCTTTCCCAATTTGTGACCGCAGTCCAAAATCATTGTCTGGAAACATATAGATCAATCTCTCACTCAGCACTCCTTGCAGCGAGGGCAATGATGATATATGACCAGCCATGAATAATCATCTCGACGGCAACAAACAGACCGATGACCCAAAGCCCGGAAATGGGCCACTGGGCAAGGATCACACCGCCCAACAGGATGGAGACAATACCGGTAATCAGGGGCCATACCCATCCCTTGGCGCCTCGCAACTGTACTGCCATAATAACGCGCACAAGACCTACACAGATAAAGGCTATGGCGAGCATCGCCGTGAAGATTGTTGACGCGAGGACTGGATCACCAATAACAATGATGCCGGCAAAGATATAAAACAGTGCCATGAGCATATGCCAGAAGATACTTTTCCATCTCTTGCATTTAAAGGAATTAAAAAGCTGGAGGCAGCCACCTATAATCATGAGTATCCCGAAAAAGAGCACACTGACTAAGGTCAAGCCAAAGACCATTCCCAGTCCGATGCTTCCAAGGACAATAAACAGAATCCCCAGCAAGAGCAGCCAGCCCCAATGTTTCCTAAGCTCACCAAACACCACGCCCTGACTTGCGACCATCGCTTTATCCTCACCATTCGTCATGATATTTTTCTCCTTTTCACAATGACTTGTTCAAGACCAAAGGGGGCAAAGGAAAGCTCCCTGATTAAAACCTAAGCCTAATACTCATCGCCTTGTCTAAAAGCTTTTGAGGGATTTCCGGGTTTTTCTTAGTTCCTTATTATCTCCATGGTCTGTGCTTGTGGGTTTGAATTATTAGATTATTACCAACAATAAAGAGGCCAATCTGTGAACCTAATGGTTTGTTGATTGTCACTATCTGATCATAGTTAGCATCATCTTGAATCTATTAATAGCTTTTAGAGCATGAGGTTCGTTAGCCGGCATAATGATCATCTCGCCTTGCTTCAAAATAATGGGGTTGCCGGAAATTTTTATTTCTACTTTGCCGTCTAATACATAAACCAAGGCGTCAAAAGGAGCAATATGTTCACTTAACCCTTGACCCCGATCAAAGGCAAACAATGTAACTGTTCCTGTTTCCTTCTTAATTAAAGTCTTGCTCACTACTGATTCTTCTTGATAATTCACCATATCTGCCAAGGAATTTTGTTTTAGATCAGAACCCATTTCTTACCTCACTTTCAATGATCTTATATGAGTTATTACTGTTGAGAGAGTATAACATATGGATCACTTGCGGCTATGGAGCGCAATGGAATTCCCGTCCGGGTGCATGGCATTGTGTACGCCCGGCATGTCGAAAATCCCGAACTTGTCGCGGGGGGCGTGAACATTTCGGCCCTGAGTATTTTGGCCTCGAGCTCAAAGCCGAAGGGCTTATGAGGTGAGGCGTCGACTGAACTCAGCCGAAGTCAAGTCCCCTATACGTGAACCCTGCTAAAGTTTTAATAAGTTAGCAGAAGTATCAGCCGAAGGCAAGTCGTAGATCCTGAGCTCAGCAATTCTGAGTTTAACTTTTAGGCCTTATTAGCAGAGGGCAGTTCATTCATTCATTTTGTCCTATGTCAAGGGCTGACCCCATTTTCATGCTGATAGATTCACCTAACCCTGAGTTAACCTGCAAGCTCGTAGAATCGCGCCTTACATTGCGGAGTGCCACCGAGTATTAGAGGGGGCTCGATAAGAAACTGCCTTCAAAAAGGAAAATTAGACTTTCCGGTCTTGTCTTGAACTTTGCTCCGTGAAAACAACAAGTATCAATATTCCATATTGATTTCAGTAGGTTGTAGAGAGTCTGAGACGTCAGATAGTTTAAAGCTCCCTGTCTGTGGATCGTTTTTCCCTTTTCACTGGACTCATCAGGTGAATTTCCTGTAAACTTCTTAATCGATTTTCATGCAAAGATGAACTTATTTCAAAAGAAAGAGGCGGTGTTCACCGGCCGGAGGTAACAAATGGTAAACATGAATGTGTTGTCCCAGCGATACGCCGGGCCTGAAATCAATCAGATTTTTTCTGAGAAGGGAAGAATCCTGGCCGAGCGGGAGCTTTGGATTGCGGTGATGAAGGCCCAGAAAAGGCTGGGCCTTTCGATCCCGTCCGACGCGATTGAAGGCTATGAAGCCGCCATGAACGACATTGACCTGGACTTCATCAAACAGCGAGAACTTGAGACCAAGCACGATGTCAAGGCCAAAATCGAGGCCTTTGTCAAGGCCTCGGGCAGAGCTGAACAGATTCACAAGGGCATGACCAGCCGGGACCTCACCGACAACGTGGAACAGATGCAGTTCAAAAAGGCCTCACAGATCATCCTGGGCCGCCATGTGTCGGTCCTCAGGCACCTGCTGGATCTGGCTCTGGAATACCAGGATATTGTACTCACAGGCCGGACCCATCATCAGGCCGCACAACCCACCCTTCTTGGAAGACGGTTTTCCATGTGGGCCGAAGAACTTCTGATCCATATCCTCAATTTTGAGGCCTTCCTGAACACCTATCCCCTCCGGGGCATCAAAGGTCCGGTGGGCACCCAGTTTGACATGCTCACACTTCTGGAAATCCCCGAAAAGGTCCACATGTTAGAGAAAATGGTGGCCGAGAGTCTCGGTTTTGAAACGGTTCTGGATAGTACCGGCCAGGTCTATCCCCGCTCACTGGACTATGCCCTCCTTTCCCATCTGGCCTTCATGGGGTCGGCCTGCGAGGACTTTGCCAAGGGGATGCGTCTCATGTCCGGTTATGAGCTGGTGACCGAAGGTTTCAAAGAGGGACAGGTCGGATCGAGCGCCATGCCCCACAAGATGAATACCCGAAGCTCCGAGAGGATCTGCGGATTTTCCACCCTGATCAAGATGTATGCTGACGGCGCCTCTCGGCTGGCCGGGGACCAGTGGGAAGAGGGAGATGTGTCCTGCTCGGTGGTGAGACGGGTTGTCATGCCGGATGCCATGTATGCCTCGGACGGCCTGTGCGAGACCACACTGACGGTCCTTTCCAACATGGGGGCCTACCCGGTAATCATCCAGAAGGAAGTGGATCGGTATCTCCCCTTCTTAGCCAGCACCGAGATCCTCATGACCGCAGTCAAGGCGGGTGTCGGCAGGGAGACGGCCCATGAGGCCATCAAAAAACATGCAGTGGCCGAGGCCATGGCCATGCGGCAGGAAGGGGCATGGCCCCGTCTGTCTCAACGCCTGGCAGGGGATCCGGTCTTCAAGGCCGCCGGCATCACCGAGGCCCGGATCACCGGTATCATGGAGGACACCCGGCATTTTGTCGGGAACGCCGGCGAGCAGATTCAACAGGTCCGATCCAAGGCCGAACCCCTGCTCAAACGATATGCCGATGCAGCCCGGTATGAGCCCGGGGAAATTCTGTAAACAGGTTCCCCATGAAACCTCCGGAATGGTTCACCCTTCTTGCCAAAAGCTGGGCTATAATGAATTCAAGAAGTTAGGGTTGGCAATATACTGATGATTAGATAAAAATACTCCAAATATCGATTTGGGCAACAGCCCGTCAAGGGCTGACCCCACTTAGGCACTCCAGCCCCATATCATTCGCTGGTGCTCATCGATAGACAGTTCCCATCCGGTAAGGAACGTGGACGAAACAACTTCCGTAAGTAGGCGCTCGGATTTAGGGTGGATTTGTTCGATCCGAAAGCTCAAAACCACAGTAATAGCAAGACTATTTCGAGGATTTTGAGATTGAGGACCGGACAAAGATGCCCTGAAGCCGGGATGCATAGTTGTGGAAGTTATTTCGTCCACGTTCCTAAGCAAATATGTAAACATTTACAGGTTCAGGGTTCAACGTTCAGGGTTAGGGTTAATGACGTATAGTGATGAGAATGCAACCTCTGAACCCGTGAACCTTTGAACCCGTAAACTGTTACATGAACATTTCCTGCGAGATCAAAACGGATGAGGTTCCTACTCGATATCCGCGAGTTTGTATCCCACGCCTCTTATGGTAATCACATATTGCGGCGCTGATAAGTCCTTTTCAATTTGGGCCCGCAGGCGTTTGATATGAACATCCACGGTCCTGGGCTCCACAAATGCATCCTTCCCCCAGACATGATCCAGGATTTGATCTCTCGTATGAACCCTGCCAGGATGCCGGCAAAGGAACTTCAACAGTTTGAACTCAGTCGGACTGAGTTCGATTTGTTCACCATCCAGCGTAACCACGTATGAGCTGAAATCAATATGAAGGCCTTTAAAGCTGAAAGTTTCCTTTTCCCCCACCTCTTCTCGTGGCTCAAATCTCCGGAGCACGGCACGAACTCTGGCTACTAATTCTCTCACGCTGAATGGTTTGGTAATGTAGTCATCAGCCCCCATCTCGAGACCAAGGATCTTGTCTACCTCGTCACCTTTTGCAGTTAGCATAATGATAGGCAGATTCGCATTTGCCGGATATTTTCTTATGAATTTGCAGACTTCCATTCCCTGAATTCCCGGGAGCATAAGGTCGAGAATCATTAGATCGATGTTACCGGATTTCACTATCAGTAATGCTTCCTCCCCATCATAAGCCTTGAAAACGATGAAACCCTCTTTCTCAAGGTTATAGGAAATCAGGTCTACAATATCTTTTTCATCATCTACAACCAGTATTTTCGAGGACATAATCGGTATCCCACGCATGCGTATCTAAATATGTAACCGTTCACGGTGCAAAGGTTCAGGCTTGACGTATCAACGGTCGAGATTTGTATTGAACTTGAACCTCTGAACCCGTGAACGGTCACCCAAGTATTTTGTAGGGAAAAATCAGGAGATAGAATAGCAGAAGTGTATGCTTTAAGCAATTTTCTTGCTTAGTGTCTGAACGGAAACCTCGAAATGAAAACGAATACAACATCAATCATGAGGTTTTACTGAGTTAGAGCTTGTCAGACGGCAAGATCTTTTTTGAAGACGGGAAAAATAAGTGTGACTGTGGTTCCTCTACCAAGTTGACTTTGGATCTCGACTCTCCCCTTATGAGCTATCATCAGATGTTTCACTATGGACAAACCCAACCCGGTACCTCCTAACTCACGTGAGCGCGCTTTGTCAACCCGGTAGAAGCGCTCTCCCAATCTGTAAATCTCGTGTTTTGGTATACCAACACCTGTATCACTGATTTCGACTTTTACATTGCCCTTCTGATCATCAAGGGCGTGTATTGAAATCTTCCCGGACTCGGGTGTGAATTTTACGGCATTGTCCAGTACATTTAAAAATATCTGTGTCAGCCTGTCCCTGTCCGCTTTAATGGGCAGAAGATTATCCGGCAGGTCTTTTTCAAGCGTAATACCTTTTTTTGATGCCTTCGAGTCTATAACCGGCAAAGTATTTTCCATGATGCCGTTTATCGA
The DNA here is from genome assembly GCA_034660135.1 of Thermodesulfobacteriota bacterium. Classification (GTDB taxonomy): domain Bacteria; phylum Desulfobacterota; class DSM-4660; order Desulfatiglandales; family Desulfatiglandaceae; genus JAYEIR01. The sequence goes on along the minus strand of JAYEIR010000257.1, from coordinate 18,293 downwards.
AACACTTTCAAAATAGAACTTCATTTCACCGAGTTCAATATCGGATATCACCAGAAGATCATCCACCAAACGATTAAGGCGTCTTGCGTGTTTATGGATTATTCGCAAAAACTTTCCGGCTGTTTCTTCATCACTGATTGCACCTTGCTCAAGGGTCTCAATAAAACCAAGGATGGCGGTTAAGGGGGTCTTTATTTCATGTGTCACATTGGCCACGAAATCAACACGCACTTTCTCCAGCTTTTCAAGACGGGTTACGTCATGGAAGAAAATCATGGTCTTTTGTTCGCCCTCGGGAAGCCCATGAATCGGCGAGATATTCACTTCAAGATGGACCTCATTTTCGGCCCCTGTAACAATTTCCCTGGAAACCGGCGTCCTGTTTTCCTTGAAGCGGTCCAGGGCATCTTGAAAATCAATGTTTCTGAATACCTCAAGTGGAATCTTGCCGATGATATCTTTATTTTGAAGCCCAAAGATTGTATCGAATGAATTATTTGATGATTCTATCTTGTCCTGGCTATCAAGGATCAATACACCGGCTGCCATGCTGGCAAAGGCTGCTTCCAGCTTCCCTTTTTCTTCATTCGCAGCCCGGACCCTGTCCTGCAATTCCGTGACCATAAAATTGATATTCCTGGCCAATTGCCCCATTTCATCGCTCGATCTAATATAAAGTGATCCGGGGGATTCGCCTTTTCTGATTTTTTGTGTGAACCGTTCCATCTCTTTGATGGATGAAGTCAACCTGAGGGAAAAGAAAACGGCTATGAGAACAGAAATGGCTATGATGATAATGATAGATTTATATATTGACATGCGCAATTTTTCTATGGAGTTCCTGACTTCAAAAAGCGGGCGTGATAATCTAACATACCCTTTTATCCTGGAACCATCTTTAAGAGGCAAAGCAATATAGAACATGTCAACGCCAAGACTCCGGCTGAAACGGGTCGCCCTGCTCTTACCCAAAACCTTCGCTTCCTGGATCTCCGGGCGGTTCAGGTGATTGTCCATCTCAGATACTTTTTTGTCCGAATCCGCAAGGACTATTCCATCTGCATCTATCAATGTAACCCGGGCATCCGATATTCCAGCTAACTGGATAACTTTTTCTTCGATTTCTTTTTTCGAAGAGGTCAGGTCTATTATCCTTGCACAAGAGGTCAGCTCATCTTCAATCTTCTCCATCAAACCTGTCTTGACCTGCCTGACAACCAGCAATCCAACCACCACCAAAGACAGTGCGATAATGATGAGATAGGTTCCAAAGATCTTATAGAATAGATGCCTTTTCATACTCCATTTCCTTTTGAGTTTAAGGCCTTGTGCCTCACATTCTTCCCTGTAACCATATAGACAACCATAATCGCAATACTCTCTGCATGATCTGAGATTCTTTCCAGGTTTTTGGATATCTGCATAATCAAAAGCGCCCTGTGTATAGTCTTTGGATCTTCCATCATAAATGTAAGAAGTTCACGAAATATCTGCTCATTGAGGCCATCAACCTTTTCGTCTTCTTTTCTGACCTCATTGGCCAAATCACAATCTTTTCTTATCAGGGCATCAAGACTCCCCCTGATCATTTCTCGTGTAGTATCCGCCATCCGCGGGAGATCAATATAAGGCTTGAGCTGTGGTTTTTTGTTCAATATCAGGGCCTTTTCAGCAATATTGACCGCCATATCTCCGATTCTCTCAAGATGACCATTTATCTTGATCGCGGTTGTAATAAACCTCAAATCCCTCGCAGCAGGCTGTCTCAAAGCGAGCAACCTTATGCACCTTTCCTCAATCTCTTCATCGAGTTTATCAATCGCATCATCACCAACAATGACATCCTGCGCCAGATCTGAATTTCTCTCAAGAAGGGACATCATGGCGTTCCGGATTGCCTCTTCCGCAAGAGCCCCAAGATACAGGAGGTTTTCCTTAATCTCCCGGAGTTCACTTTCATAATGCATACTGGTATGTCTTTTTTCGTCCATTGGCTATCCAAACCTTCCAGTAATATAGTCCTCTGTCTGTTTGACATCAGGTGTGGTAAAGAGTTTCTCGGTTGGACTATACTCTATTAATTTCCCCAAGTAAAAGAACCCGGTATAATCCGAAATCCGTGCTGCCTGCTGCATGTTGTGTGTAACAATAATGATAGTGTATTTCTTCTTCAAATCTTCAATTAATTCCTCAATCTTTGCCGTCGAGATCGGATCCAGTGCTGATGTTGGTTCATCCATTAAAAGGATGTCCGGCTTCATTGCAAGGGCCCTCGCAATGCACAATCTCTGCTGCTGCCCACCTGACAGCATCATTGCAGACTGACCTAAAATGTCCCTGGCTTCATCCCACAAAGAGGCCTGCTTGAGGCTCATCTCCACCAGTTCCTCCAGATCGCTCCTCTTTCTCACCCCGGAAAGCCTTGGCCCGTATATAATATTATTAAAAATCGATTTTGGAAATGGATTGGGCTTTTGAAAGACCATCCCGATCCTTGATCGAATAACAACAGGATCAACATTTGGGTCGTAGATGTTCCTGTCTTCAAAAAGCACTTCCCCTTCAACCCTGGACCCGTCTATAAGATCATTCATCCTATTGAGCAATCGCAAGAGTGTCGATTTGCCACACCCGGACGGTCCTATAAGGGCCGTAACTTGGTTCTTGGCAAAGTCCATATTGATATCTGTAAGGGCCTGAAAATCAGTGTAATAGAAATTAACATTCTTGACTTTTATTATCATGCTCTTGTCTTCGAACATTACCAACCTTTTTTCTTCCTCATATAACTTCTGATTACGATTGCGATCAAGTCAATTCCCAGGACCAGGGCCACAAGCACCAAAGCTGTCCCGTATTGAATCGGCCTGGTCTGTTCAATATGCGTACCTGCTGTTGCCAGGACATATATATGATAGGGAAGAGCCATCACTTCATCAAAGATCGATGCAGGGAGTTTTGCCGTAAAAAACGCCGCTGCCGTAAACATGATCGGAGCGGTTTCACCAGCCGCCCGGCCGATGCCCAGGATGGAACCGGTCATGATCCCAGGCAATGCATTAGGTAAAACAATCCTTAGGATCGTCTGCCACCTGGAAACGCCAAGGGCAAGTGAGGCCTCCCTGAATGTCTGAGGCACTGACTTTAATGCCTCCTCAGCAGCCCCGATAATAGTTGGCAGAATCAAAAACCCAAGGGTTAAGCCCCCTGACAGGATGCATGAACCGAACTGGAGGAAAACCACAAAAAGCCCCAGACCGAAAAGCCCGAAAACAATTGATGGAACCCCGGCCAGGCAATTCACGCCGATCCGGATAATTCTCACTACACGGCCCTGTTTCGCATACTCGCTCAAATATATCGCCGACATAACACCAAGCGGCAGGGCAAAGACAATAGCGACCGCAGTCAGGTACAGGGTTCCCAGGATGGCCGGCATAATGCCGCCTTTTGTCATTGAATCTCTTGGTGGAAGGGTAAGGAAATCCCAGCTAATCGCGCCTATTCCATTAATAATTATATAAAAAAGGAACCCGCCAATAGATGTTACTATAATTAAAGCGGATACCCGAATAATACCCAAAAACAGACTCTGCTTAAGATATCGCCATTTCATAGAGACCTTTGAAACATGGGATGTTTTGCGAAAGTCTCTCATAGAGTGGCGGACCCCACCTCTTTAAATCTGGTCGATATATAATCCGCAATTAGATTAAAAATGAGAGTAAATATGAACAGGACAACACCTATTGCAAAAAGTGAATAGTAATGGTCACTCCTGAAAGGGGCCTCCCCCATCTCTGCTGCAATACTTGCCGGCATGGGCCTGACGGAATCAAAGATACTCTCCGGTATGGCGGCAGCGCCCCCTGCCACCATGAGAACGACCATTGTTTCACCAATAGCCCTTGCCATTCCCAATATAACCGCTGTTGAGATACCGGATAGGGCCGCAGGGACAATTACCTTCAAGATGGTTTCGAACTTTGTCGCACCCAGGGCATAAGAGGCCTCTTTAAACTCCTGCGGCACGGCATAGAGGGCATCCTCTGAAATACTGGAAATCGTAGGAACTGCCATAATGGCCAACACGATAGACGCGCTGGCTATGTTAAGCCCAGTAGGCAGATCAAAGGTCTCCTGAAGGAACGGTGCAAGAACTACCATCCCAAAAAATCCAAGCACAACCGAGGGAAGACCTGCGAGGAGTTCAATCAGAGGTTTGAGGATTTCCTTTACCAGGGGAGGAGCGATCTCAGATATATATATCGCGGAAAGAATACCCAGCGGAACCGCAATTAATGATGCGAAAAATGTTACGAAAAGCGACCCGACAATGAGCGGCCATATACCAAAAGAAGGTGGATCATAAGTTGGATACCATTCCCGGCCAAAGATAAAATCGCCAACAGAGACCACCTTGAATATGGGCAATCCTTCTTGAAAGAGAAAGAGGACTATAAGTCCCAGGATAAATATGGAAACCAGTGCAAAAAAGAAAAAAATGTTCTTTATAATTATTTCCTTAATCTTTCTCGACATAACAGAACCCAAAAAAGCTAAAGCCAAAAGGTTGATTTGCCCGTAACAGCTCAATAATTAGCGGTTTAAAAAATGGATTGAGAGGGCGGTGCCTGTCTCGTATGCCGCTAATCTATTGAGCTGTTACATTTGCCCATTACCTATCTAATATATCGGTATTAAACCTTCCTTTTTGGCAATCTCTTGACCTTCAGGACTGAGGACAAAGTTGATGAAATCCAATACCCTCCCCTTAGGCCAGTCATCAGTAAACATAAAAAGCGGCCTCGCAATGGGATAAGCACCTGACAAGGCATTCCGGACAGAGGCCTTCACACCATTCATCTCAACCGCCTTACAAAGACTTATGTTCAGATAACCAAATCCAATATAGCCAATAGCGTACTTATTCTTTGATATGACCTGAACAATAGCCCCGTTGGATGCCTGCATTTGAGCTCTTGGCGTCACCTTTGCCTTGTGGAGCACCTTCTTTTGCCAGACCTCATAAGTGCCGGAACTGGTGTCTCTGGAAACCACAACAATTTGCATATCTTTCCCGCCGACCTCTTTCCAGTTCTTGATCTTCCCCTGATAAATGAGACTCATCTGTTCAATTGTAAGATCATTCACCGGATTTGAGAGATGAACGATCGGAACAATGGCATCAATTGCTATGCGATGTGGAACCGGATAGACTCCCTTTTCTATGGCGAGATCTAATTCCTTGGTCTTAATAAAACGTGAGGCATCTGCAATATCCGTAGATTTGTCTATTAAGGACTTAATTCCATTGCCCGAGCCACCTCCGGATAGAGAGATATTAACCTCCGGATGTTTCTTCATATAGGCCTCTGCAGTTGCCTGGGCCACAGGAAGAACGGTCGTCGAACCCTTTATCACAATGGTTTCTCCTGAATATGCCACATTCCATCCAAACAACATTACACACATAACACCTGACATCAGAACTCCCAATACTCTACGCATCTTCTTTACCCTCCTGTTTTTGGTTTTTCATTTTTGATAATAGGATGATACAATAAAAATATTACGATTTTATTGCAATTTGATGAAGATCACATGAAAATGTCGATGGTAGTGGGCCGTATCATATATTGCCGGACAAACAGACCTGGAGCCCGCCACATGCATGGGAAATCTTGAAAAGGTATAAGGTATGAGGTGTAACGGTTAAGGAAGGCGAAAATTTTAACCACTCCAGAGAAATAGGTTATGCATTTCACTCGGTAAACATTTCACAGGGTAAGCACGAATATGTTGAATATTTCGAGGATTGAGATGATAGTCATAATTGCAGAAATTTCCGGTTTTGTTAAAGGAGCAACAAAGGCGGAAAAAAGCAGCATGAAAACTTGCTTCAACCTTTCTCTGTTTTGGTGTTGACAATTCAGAAACGGGCCAAGGTACTGTGCCAAATGTCAAGACCTGTGACCCCACTCACAAACATATAATTTTGTAATATTCTTGTAAAAATTTAGGATAATGTGTTTCAAACATCATAAGAAGAAATCATGAAAGGATTGCGCTAAAACCCCCGGCGCTTACAATAGAGTTGGGGTTTTGTTGCGACCGGTGGGACCTATGCAGCTTGTCATAAATACTTCAGGGACCTTCATTACTCAGAAAAACGAATGCTTCTGCCTGAAGCAGAAGGAAAGATCTTTCGAAATTTCTCCGATGAAAGTCGAAAGTCTTATCATATCAAACCAGGCCATGATCACCAGCCAGGCCATTGTCATGGCCCTCGAGCATAACATTGACGTCGTCTTTCTGGATTCCTACGGCGATCCAATCGGGCGAGTCTGGTTCTCTAAGATGGGAAGTACTGCCCTGATTCGCAGAAGGCAACTTGAGGCAATGGACGGTTCCCTGGGAATAAAACTTGTTACCGACATGGTAATTCAAAAACTCGACAACCAGATCTTGTTTCTCAAGAAACTAATGCACGCCCGTCCGGGCAGTGAAAAGAATTTTTCCACCCCCATCGAAAGAATCGAGAAAGCAAAAACCGATCTTGCAGCCGAGAGCAGCGAAGATCTGGAATCTGCGCGCAACCGTCTAATGGGACTCGAAGGAACGGCGGGTAGAAATTACTTCCAGTGCCTGTCCAACATATTGCCGGAAAAATACCGTTTCGACGGCCGATCCCGCCGGCCCGCGAAAGATCCCTTCAATGCATGTCTCAACTACTGTTATGGCATTCTTTATTCCCTTGTTGAAAAGGCATGCATTCTCTCCGGCCTCGACCCCTATATCGGCTTTCTGCATACTGATAATTACAATAAAAAATCCCTCGTCTTTGACCTGATTGAACCATTCCGGGTCTATGGTGATCAAACCACCGTCTATCTCTTCACAGGAAAAAAGATTAAAGATGAATATTTTGACAAAACCGATGCATCTGTCTCCCTGAATCAAAAGGGGAAACCAGTCGTCGTGGAAGCCATGAACAGACACCTGGACGAAACCGTCCGCTACCGCAGAAAAAACGTTAAGCGCCGTCATATTCTCCAGCACGAGGCCCATCGCATGGCTAATATTCTCCTTGCAGACTCTGATAAGGAAAGACCCGACTGGCTGGAGATTAAGGAACTCTGACAGATAGAATTGGTTTGACAAATAGATAAAGCAGGAACATACTCCTAAGTAAAGAATATTTGAAAGGGCAGGTTAATCTAAAAATGTATGCCAGAGTATCAAGCAAGGGACAGGTTACCATTCCGAAAAACATACGCAAGAAATTGAATCTGGAAAAAGAGAGTGGTGTCCTTTTTATAATCGAAAATGATGAGATAAAGCTCAAGGGGATTCCGGGCTCGCCGTCTGATCACCTGGCCGGATCCCTGAAAAAGTATGCCAGGGGATATGTCCCTCTGAAAAAGGTAAGAAAAGAGATTCAGGAAAGGATTGCCGATGAAATCGCCGGTGAAGACCTGTCTCGTTGATACGAATGTAGTCCTCAGATACCTGCTGGGAGATCACCCGGAATTCAGTCCTCGTGCCGACGCCTTCTTTCAGGATGTATATGAAGGCGTAAAAAAGGCAGAGATACTCGATGTAGTTCTCGTAGAATGTGTGTATGTCATGGAAAAATATTACGGGATCCCGAGGACTGAGATCACGGCCAGGTTAAGCGGGATTTTAAATTTTCAAGGTATTGTGAGCACGGATAAATCGCAAGCCCTCAGCGCCCTCCTGAAATACGAAGCTACAAATACAGATATCGTCGACTGTATTCTCGCTGCAGCATCTACCGAATCAAGACCGGTTATTTCTTTTGACAGTGATATGAAAAAACTGAAAGCGGTTACTGAATCCCTGTGAATATGAAATATGTTGGAAACTCCCATCAGGTGAATTAAAATGTCCGTTCTCGTCTGGATTCTCTACGATATTTCTGATGACAAAGCCCGCAGCAAGATTGCCAAACAGTGCAAGCGATACGGCCTGGAACGTGTCCAGAAAAGCGCTTTTCTGGGAAAACTCAAGATGAACCGATTCGATGAACTCGTCGCCCAGTGCGAGGAACTGATCGATAACGAAACAGACAAGGTTTACCTCTTTCCCTTCTGCCAGGACGACTTCAGGAAGATCAAGGTCTTGGGCCAGGGGTTTGATAAAAAGCTGGTAAATGATGAGCTTCTGGCGAAGTTCTTTTGAGAAATCTGTTGGCTTTGACCACGTCTGTCAAAAGACGCTGACATATAAATGCGTAAATTTCATTTAAAGCAAATTGCATATAGTAGCATATGCATATGGTACCATATGCAATTTCTAAGCTGCTCCCCTTTTCTAAAAGGGGATTAGGGGAATTTATCCTAAAAAGCTTTAATTGTCTGTAAGGTAATTTTAGGATTCGTATAGATTGATTCAAAAAGGCGGGATCAAAATTGCATAGGGGATGAATTTTGATATCAATAACACAAAGGGCAGTTAAACAAATTGATGGTTTCAGGCCTTTTCAAAGAGATACAATAGACGCACTTAATTCTAAGGAACAGATTATTATCGTGGAGGCGCCAGTTGGAGCGGGGAAAAGCCATATTGTCAGACAGGTTGTTGATCAGTGGGCCGGGGCTGTTGTTCTTACATACCCGACGAAGGTGTTGATGGATGCTCAGAGTAAAGCCTTAAAAAGTGATTTTCCTAACTCAGTACTATGGCCGCATGAAACAGGTGTCCCTCTCAAACAATCACCGACTATATTTTATTATTCTTCAGATACGCTTATTACTTTTCTAAAACAACAGGGGAAAGACTACCGGCTTGATAGGAGCGAATTAATTGATACAATTTTGCATCAGCAGTTTTGGGCTTCTAAAAAAAACATTCTTTTGACATCGCCGGATGTGCTTCATTTACTGGCCAATTTAAGAGCATATAGAGGTTCTCAAAGATTACTTTCATTTTTAACCGGAGCAGTTGTAATATTTGATGAATTTCATCTCTACTCTGGTTTAAATCACTTTTATAGACTCCTTGACAATCTGCTCAATAATGGTGTCAAAAAGGTTGTTCTTCTTTCAGCCACTCCTGTATTTTCTGAGGAAGTTAAAGCTTTAATTGACAAATACGAAACCTTGAAAATCGATTTTTCTGAATCTATTGGAAACAATAAGGATAGAATATTCAACTATCCATTAAATCTTGAGTTTGTCAATTGTCGATACACAAAACCAGATGAGCTAATAAAAGTATTGGCACACTATATCCCGAAACTTCCCAAACCGCTTGCCGTCATTTTGGACTCCGTATTTCGCCTAAGACATATCGTGCCGATAATAAAAAGGGAATTTGGCACAAATACTAATATCATTGAATACAGCGGGTTTATAAAAGATACTCCAACACTTGATGATAATACAATTTTGGTGGGCACCTCATCCATTGAGGTAGGTATTAATATGGCTTTCAAAAGCCTGATTACCGAAGCTTCTTACTGGACTTCCGCCATACAAAGGATAGGTCGAGCAGGCAGATTTTGCAAAAGCGATGTAATTGTATTAACAACAAGAAATATTACGCCATATCTTCAAAACAAACTTTGTTTAAGCCGTGATGAACTGGAAAATGATATTTTGAAAGCAGCGTTAAAGGACATAAAGATGACGCATGTTTGCGGAGATATGTTCAGAGGCGACAGTTATCCTTTTCTTGTATATGATATGGATTCAAAAAGGATATCATCTTATACCGAGTCCATATTTGCCATGTATGAACCTTGCAACTGGATCTATGATTGGCAATCCCTTGACTTGTCTGAAAAAAAAGATCTTTTAAGAAAATATGACAACTCAGAAGAAAATATTACAAATATTCTTCTAAAAGACCGTTTATTACCCTTTTGGGGTATTATTGAAGGAAGGTTGAGAAATAGATATGAAAAGATCTATGTGCATGCAGACAATGAAGAATTAACTATTTTTTGCGAGAATTCAAACATGGAATATAATTTTACAAAAGGGACATAGAATAAATGCTTGAACTATATGAAATTAAAGCAATTCTTGAGCCGCAATTCGGTTTTATGGGAAAAAGCGTAAAAGCAGAACCTTTGTGGGTTCATGCTTTTACCGTGTGGAGTATTTTGTCAAAAATAATGAGATATATCCCTCGTTTTGACGACAAAGAAAGACGGCTTCTTGAAATCACAACCCTTATTCACGATATCGGCAAAATATCTGATAAAAACCAGGCGATACTTTCCGGTAAAATCAGCGGCAGAGTACGCCACACGCAGACACGTGAACAGATTAATGTATATTTTACCGAGCATAATCTTACTGATAAGCTTTACCTTAATACAGATGATATTGATTTTATTTACCATGCCCATCTGCACCATAATTTGCCGGATGAGGCGTTGAAAACAGCGCCGCCGGTTCTTGCAGCTTATGCGGATATTGTTCGATATGCAGACTGGCTTGCTTCTCAGAACAGGATAGACAGAAAACAGATACAGCGTTTTGCGGATTCGCTCGAGCCGTTTTGTCAGATAACCGTGGTTCAGATGTCAAGATCTGAAGGGCCGTCAAATTATCTGCTTTTTAATACAGCGTACAAAATTTATAAAGAAATTGGCTGGGAGGCTCTTGTTGTCCAGCCTGATGGATTGCTTTTCATATCTCCAAAGGGAACATCATATCCGGATAAAACATCAGTTATCAGTAAGTTTCAGGATCAACTTATTAAAGAATCCATTTTGCTTCAAAAGCCGAATACGACCAATTTTGCTGCCGTGCTTCTTGCTGGAGAGTCTGCAAAAAATCCAGAGGTATATCTGGATGTCCATAAAGATTTGTTGCTGGATGCTCTTGGCGATTTTGAAAGAGCGCCGTCTTTTTTCTTTAAATTATTGATCGAGATACTGGAAATATCAGGCAGTCTGACATTAAATTTAAAAACAAAACATCCGATGCTCAATATTTTAAAAGGGCTTTGCGGCACAAGAGGCATTCCCCTTGCCAGAGCCAAGTGGAAAGAAGCTGGCGGGAAAACATTTGAGCCATTAAAGGAAATGTTAAAAGAGATGTTTGGCATTGTTTCATTAAATCAAATAATTCCTGCTGAAATTATAGAACAAGACGTATCTTTGAAGGTTCTAAAAGATATTTCTGCTGATAAATTATATGATATTTTGTGTTCGGTAGCAGAAAAACTAACTCCCCGAAAAAAAGACACTGAACTTCAAGAAGAGCTTGAAACACTTATCAGCATGGAAGAAGAAACGGATTTTCGAGAAATAGCTGTAAGGCGTTTTAAAAAATACAAAGAGTACAAAGAAAACCAGAGACCGGAAAGCGGAATTTGCGAGAGCTGCGGGTCAACCATGGCTTTTCCTACGCAGAAATCTTTAAATTTTCCAGGAGGCAAACGCTGGGGATTTTCACAAATAAGCGCTCATACTGACAGCGCAAGAGCAACCTGTACCTTATGTGCCTATGATACAATGATGCTAAGAAAAGATATCCCTGAAAGTAAAAACCCCATATACATGAGAATAGAAGCCAAAACTGTTGATTTATGGGCTCTATACAAAGAGACAGCCAAATTAATGCAAAGGCTGGATGCAGCTTTTTACAACCCGTACACACTGGAAAAACTTACAGAAAATAAAAGTGGCGAATTTTTACCATTGCCAAAAGAGTTTAAATTTCCGAAATTAAAAGAACCAAAATATATACAAAAGCCGCTTACTTGTGTGAGGGGTTATATTATCCCTCTAAGACGCGTGGATGGTTCTGCAAGCCCTAAAGACCTTAGGGCTCAATATATGAGTTTCTATGCGCTTATTCATATGATGGGTTTTAATGGGCACATTGGCTTTGAAGAACAAAACGGACTTTTTGGAGATAAGCCCCTTGCCAAATATGGAGGAGATTACGCAACTTTATATTATAAAGGACTTGCCATAAAATGGCTGGCAAAGCTTTTAGGAGGTGATGCAAAGGAAAAGAAAAATGCTCATGTTTTTGCGGAGACGCTTTTTGCCAAAAGCCCTTCAGTGGCGGTAACCAGAATTGGAGAGGCCGCAGCAAGCGAGAAAAAGAAAAAAAAGATTAATAAGGATCAACTTTTATATATATTTGAAACAGTAATTAAAGGTGATTTTACAACAACTAAGAACGGGGGTGATTATTCTATGAAAGAGTTACTGGAAGATGCCGCTTTTTTTGCTGAAGGGATTCCGGCCTTTATGTGGAGCGGTGATGACCATAAAGCATGGAATACAAATTCTTCAAAACATCTTATCGCTAAACCGGTTTCAAAGACGTTAAATTGTATTCTGCAGGGAGATGACTTTGAGACAGCCTTTGCTAAATTTTTGTCTTTAATAAAAGAGAATATTTCGTCGGACAAAACAAAAGAAGATTCTAAAGCAAAGGTCGATGTTAAAGACTTGGAGGTTTTTGTTGAACAGGCAAAACAGATTTTAACCCGGTATTATGATGAAAGGCAGAAAAATATATCAGGCTTTATTCAGGCAAAAAACGCCCTTTTATCTTCAATGTTTCTGCTAAAACGCTATCCCAATTTAAAGGAGGTTGTCAATGACTGATTTTCTCACAACGCCGTCACTTTTAAGCAAGGGAGTCTATCTTCAACTGATTGTTGAAATGAAACTCTTAGATGATGCTATAATCCGCAGTAATGAAGCCGAAGAAGTACTTACGCATCATTATAAATCCCTTGGAAACAGATTTATAATACCCTGGCGCAAGGTTAAAGGCAAGTTGAGAAGGCTTGTTTTGGAAAAACAAAGAAGCTTTGCTATTCAGCCGGACTGCGCTCTAAAAGACGATTTGTGCCTAAATTGCCCGGCTTGTCTTCTTTTCGGCGGCACAGGTGAAACAAGCTCTGCTAAGATGCAGTACAATATTTTGTCCAGGGTATTAGGAGAAACTTTTATTTCAAATGACAAGGTTGAAGGAGTACAAAATTACACCCAAAATGCCGTTGGTGAAAAGGACCTGATGACTGGCCAGGCATTGATGACCATTCTTACCGTTCCCAAAGAAACAATTTTTACAGGAACGGTCACTATAAAAGATCCGACAACGGAAATGGCCTCTATTATCATAGATAATCTTAAAAGACTTACACGTATCGGCGCCCGCAGTGTTGAATGGGGAAAGGTGGAAACAACAATTATAGGCGGCAAATTGTCGGACAGGGAAGATATGAGCGCCTATCATCTGCTGCAAGATCCGCCTCAAGGAACTCAACCTGAGGACATAACAGCCACCTTAAACACGTTACCCGATATTAACGAAGCTTATACCACGTTAAACGGTCAACTCCCTGAACTGCTCGGAGAGCTTATACAAAGGCGTTCATCAAAAAAGGGTGAACAATCAAAAACTAAATAAGAGTTTGCTAAGTCGGGTGAAGAAAATGATACCGGAAATGGAAATATATTCTTTTACCATTAAACTGATAGATCCCCTATTTTATTCTAACGAAGCGCTTTCAGGCGCTTATACACCGGGATATCTTCATGCAACGGCTATTAACCACGCTGTGAGCTGGGCAATGGGAAGACCAAGGGAGGATCAAAGCTTTGTAATAAGCGATGCAAAGGGTGGTAGAAATGTTCCGAGGTATGACCATTCCTGGATTGAACCTGATTTTTATTTCACACCTGCTTCAATTGATGGAGATTTAGAATATATGGTGGAAACTGTTAAGGGAGATATGGAATATTTTATTCAGCCGGGCTTTGGGAAGGCAAAAATAATGGGAAAAAATATTGGAAGAAACGAGGTTCTCAAAGCATATCGATTGTTTTCAATCCCGCCTGAAACTGAATTTAATGGGTATCTTCATGCAGACACAGGCATTGTTGAAAAAATACCCGGATGTATAAGGCTTGGCAGTTTTAGAGGAAAGGCAGAACTAAATATTGGCAAACAAATAAAAGCGCTCGGAGTTTTTTCTAATCAGTATGTTGACCATCCGGTTGACCCTCTAGTCTCCAAAGTTAAACGGGGGGTTATGATAGGTATGTTCCCTTATCCAATTATTAACGGAGCTGTTGTTGACAATGTTTACGAAATAAGAAAACGCGGCCAGTCCGCATTTATTGCGATACCGTCACGTTCTATTTGCTATGATAAGGATGTGATGCTTCAGAGGCTTCGAGAATTAAAACCCGGCCTTGTAAAGGTAAAAGATGCGTCGCTTTCATTAAAAGACCGCGCTTATCTTGTTCTCCATATGCTCCGAACTTCTCTTTCTGTAAGGCTTTATATCCAGGGTATTCATGGTGAAGACCGTTTGCAAAATGCATTAAAAAAGATTGATGAGATTGAAGGTATACGGTTAGCCTCAAGAGGAGAAGAAGTTTCCATAGATGATATTCAATTTTCAGTATTTCATGCAAAAATAGAAGGAATTATCGATGAATGCGAGGAGAAGATCACGGGAAATTCAACTGGCAAAAAGTCAAAAAGTTCAGGAAGTTGTCCATCAAGTATTATACTGTGATACTGACTGGAATGAATACGAAATTTATGGGCGGCGATTTCAAGAAATTATAGGGCGATCCGAAATTGATGAAACATCAATCAATATTGATGATGATGTGATCAGCGAATTCAAACGACGTGTTGAAAGGAAACTAAAAGCCCTCGAGCCTCTTGATAAGTCATTATTATTTTACAGGATGTTAGATTTAATCAGGTCAAGGGCCATAAATAGAGCAAACATTCTGTCAGAATTGGAAGTTTTTTCTGAACATTGTGTGGATAACAACCTGAGTTTTCTTGAAGAATGTGGTTATATTGAGCAAGACGGGAAAAATTTTAGGCTGTCTCCTTCTGCCAAAAAACTATTAAAATAAAAGTAAGCTGATTTACAAATAAGAGCTTTTTTTGTATATAATGATACAATGAATTTATTTATCTTAAAATATCTCTTCCTGCTTATTTTTAAAGGCGAGATGACCAGCAAGGAGTTGGCCGAAAAACTCGGCGAAGCGCCCTATAATGCGTCTCATGCCATGAGCATTCTTCACAAATTAGGTGTTATCAGTCATCCGGAAAATAGAGTCAGATCATGGATAGTTGATTCATCTAATCCGTTGGTACTTACAATGGAAAAACTATTAATTATATCTAAAAATGATTCTGAAATCAGAAATCTTTTTCGCTTCCCTTCTGTAATCTTAATCGGTAGTTGGTTTTTCATTAATAAAAGGGGCACAACTATCAATGAGCTTGTAAAAAAAACCGGTCTTTCAAGGGCATATGTCATGAAAGCTCTTGATAAAATGAGCTCACAAAATATCATCAATAAAAAAACCGGCAAACCAAATAATTATTACCCTTATGATACACTTTTATCACGACTTTTTTTTCAAGTATCCCATGATGTTCTGAACCTTTTTTCAATCAGGAATAACAAAAAATTGTCGCTAAAGGAAATAATCAGAAAAATTAAAAATAATGAATCTGTTTTAGTACTCATTCATTATGGTTCTTCGTATAGAGGTAAAGATGATAGATTCAGTGATATTGACTTATTTATAGTAACCAGAGACAGAATCAGCCGGGGTGAAATCCTTTCACGATATTCACAAAAAAAACTTGATCTTTCAGTATATTCAAAAAGAGGCTTTTTAGAATTATTAAGAAAACAGCCTGATTTTATGGCACATATAGCGACAGCAAACATATTAAAAGGCAAAGATCTCATTGAGGCAATTACACAGTGATGCTGGACCATACAATTGTTAAAATACAAACAGAACAACCTGTTAAAGCGCACGGAAATAGTCTCAGGGGTTATATTGCCGATAACTTTCCACAATACGATATTTTGCATAATCATAAAAAAGATGGCAAGCTTTTATACCTTTATCCAAGGGTGCAATATAAAATATTAAACGGTGAAGCCTATATTATCGGCCTAGAAGAAGGCGTTGAAATAGTAAGAGAAATCGAACCACAAATCGAGACAATAATAGTAAAGTACGAAACATACCAGGTGAAACGAAAACAAAGCATCTTTGAGAAAATCAGGTTCGGTCCTGAAAATTATTTTATAAAATACTTATTTCTAAAACCATGGCTTGCATTAAATGAAGATAATTATGACCATTTTATGGGATTAAAAAAAACAACTCTTAAAGATTCTTTATTAAAGAAAATTCTAATAGGAAATATTTTAAGTATGTCAAAAAGCCTTGGATTTATCGTTGAACAAGAAATAAAAATTAAGTCGATAAATTTTAGGGAAAAGAAAGTATTCCTGAAAGGAACCCCCATGCTCGGCTTCCTTGGCACCTTCTCGGTCAATTTCGAAATCCCCGATTACTGGGGAATTGGAAAGTCTGTGTCGCGGGGATTTGGAACGGTTAAACGAGTTCAGGGGTAAAAAGACTTTGCCTTGCAGCATATAACTGCGATCAAGGAATTACGGCAATGGCTTCTAAAAAAGATAAAAAGTTAACTTATGCTCTTATAAAAAAGTATGTGAATGTGATGAAAGAGCATAGCATACCTGTATGGCGTCTATATCTATATGGTTCTTATGCCAAAGACACCTATCATGAATATAGCGATATTGATTTAGCCGTTTTTTGGAACAAGGATGAGATAGATGGTTTTGACGAGGATGTACTTTTGATGAAGCTCACCAGGATGGTGGATTTACGAATAGAGCCGCACTCCTTTGCAAAATCGGACTTTGATGAGACCAACCCGTACATCAAAGAAATAATAAAGACCGGCGAGAGAATAATTTGATTGATCAATCCGCTTTCTCCATAACGGCCTCGGATATCCTTGAATTTCTATTCTGTCCGCGGTTTACGTATTTTCAAAATTATCTTGATATTCCTCAGCATGAGGGAAAACGTTTCAAGGTCCAAAAGGGGCGCACAGTTCACGAAGATAAAAGAATTATAAATCCGGAATATCTGAGAAAAAAGATCGGGTGCATCGAGCGAAAAAAAGCTGTATATCTTTCATCCGAGAGAGGAATCCGGGGAATTGTCGATGAGATTTTGTTCTTGAATGACGGGACGGCTGCTCCACTTGATTATAAATATGCTGAATATAAGGAGCGAACTTTCAGGAATCACAAATATCAGTTGATGTTTTACGGTCGGTTGATACAAGAAAATTATGGAGTACCTGTAACAAGAGGATTCATTGTTTACACCCGGAGCCGGAATAAACTGGTTGAAGTTCCAATTACGGAAAAAACGTATCATGAATTGGACATCATAATCGATGAACTTATCGATGTTGTTCAGAAAGGGCTTTACCCGAAACCAACTAAATATAAGGCAAGGTGTGGTGATTGCTGCTACAGAAATATTTGCGAAAAGGTGATTTAGGATAAAATACCCTGGAAACCCGGGAAGTTAACTCGACTCTGATGGACGAAAAATGAAGGTCTTGAAGCGTGAACAGTGCTTAACGGACAAAATACGGGGGCATGAAAAAAATTGTAACCCTTTATTTTCAAAAGAAATTCAAAGAAAGAAAGATTGAAGAGGCACATCCATTAAAACAAGGATTGAAACTCGGCCTACGAAGCAATCTTACAAAAAGCCGAATGCAATTGAAGAGGCACATCCATTAAAACAAGGATTGAAACACCTGAAATACCCTCTAATCCGTTTCCGCCACATGGATTGAAGAGGCACATCCATTAAAACAAGGATTGAAACATTATCTCTTCCATTTGGTCTCCTTCATGCTACGTGAATTGAAGAGGCACATCCATTAAAACAAGGATTGAAACCGGATAATATTCTCGTCCTGCTCGCCACGCAGAAGAATTGAAGAGGCACATCCATTAAAACAAGGATTGAAACATAGGTTACGCCCTGCGTCTATACCGTTGAGCACTGATTGAAGAGGCACATCCATTAAAACAAGGATTGAAACTAGTAGTATAATGTTAAAGTCTGTGCTGTATCCGGCATATTGAAGAGGCACATCCATTAAAACAAGGATTGAAACCTTATAACGTTCACCCGTCTTGTTCGGAACGAGTAATTGAAGAGGCACATCCATTAAAACAAGGATTGAAACATTCCAGGAACAGAACTCTGTTTTTCATTGCGATAATTGAAGAGGCACATCCATTAAAACAAGGATTGAAACTGGGAAATGAACATGGGGACGTTCGTGACATATTGACATACTCCATTCATTGTGGTAGAAGGGATAAATGCCACGTCAATCAAGAATAGACGCTCCGGGGGCGCTCCACCATGTAATGATCCGAGGGAT
>JAYEIR010000256.1:0-1673 GCA_034660135.1 Thermodesulfobacteriota bacterium | reverse complement strand
TCCAATAACCAGAAATTTGAAAACTGAAAAAACCTCAT
Source organism: Thermodesulfobacteriota bacterium (assembly GCA_034660135.1). GTDB lineage: Bacteria > Desulfobacterota > DSM-4660 > Desulfatiglandales > Desulfatiglandaceae > JAYEIR01. The sequence goes on along the minus strand of JAYEIR010000256.1, from coordinate 1,635 downwards.
TATGTAAAGGGAAAGCATTTGACAGGATAACAGGATAGACATGATATTAATCCAGTTTACCCCTGTCCCTAACCCTGAACGCTGAACCCCTGGCCCAGACCTGGCTTCCATGGCCCATTGTGTAGAAACACATAGCAGCATTCAGCACGGTCGTGCCGGGAATGCACATCAAGTCGCGCCAGGGCAGGCCTGAACCTGTGAACGCTTACGGCAAATCTTACATAACGCCCAGTTTATGAAATATCGATTTAAGATAATCATTCAGATCGTCAATATCCTTTCGCGCCATCTCAAAAACCTGTTCCATCTCTATTTTCCCATATTCATGGACCATGAGATTTCTGAACCCAACCGCTTTAGCCATTTTCTCCGTCAGATCTCTGTCCAGAAACCCGTTATCCTCAAGCAGATAAAACATCTCATTAGTGCTTCCGGGAACGCCTAAACCTTCGTCACTTATAATATGGGCCGCCATATCAATACAATTCTGAATCGCCATCTGCATATTGAACAGTATGCTTTCCTGCGTGTCCACATCATTCATGAAAGCCCTGAGATCCATATCTGTTTTCAAACGGATCCGTCTCAGGTGTTTTTCGACAGATCCAGCTTTTGCCATGATCAGATCTATATCAACCAATGTCTTGTCCTTTCATAAGTTTTTTAAAAAACCCTTTTGAATCCGGTTCTTATAATAGCTGAAATCTGCTATCCGGGACATCATGAACATACAGTAACGTGAAAAATATTTTTCATCCCTGACAAGGATTTTCTTTCCCTTAAGGAAGATTTGTTTATGTATCTCTTCACCGGCCAAATTCAATATGACCGGATGTATGTCTTTTCGTAATATCCGGCCCAGTTCGAGCATATATAAATCTCTTTTCTTTTGATAAGACCTGGGATCGGAATTATCAAAGATTATTCCGATATCGATATCGCTATCATGCCGTTGTTTACCAAGAGCATATGATCCGAAAATATAAATCGCTGCCACTTCGTCTTTATTTGAGAAATATGTCTTTATCTTCTCTATCATTCCTATAAAATCTCAATAACTTCGGGTAAGAGCGGACATGGGAAGCTTTTTTTGCTTTATGTCCTGTGCACATCGAGGCTGGAAAGCCTCTCCCACAAACATTGAATCCCCTGAATTTAAATAAGATACAAGTGAACCAAATTAGAGGATAAATTCTTAAGTCAAGCTAATAGGTGGTCTTTTCCATGTCAAGGAAAATCGGCAGATTCTTAAGCCCCACGCTGAGCCACTGATCAGCCTCATTTCAGATCTATCGACTGGGGTCGCGCTAACTTATTGATATCTATAAATCAACGTTCCAAGAGTAGGTGTTTCCAGGCCCTATATCGCCCTTTTTGACCCCAAAATTGGCACCAAGGAATTGAGGGCTCTCGAAGTTGATAGGATTCTCCAACCTCAATACTTTTTCTCCCTAATGCCGTAAGGAATGAGGGACGCTGCTATTTAACTGCGTTATTCGGCTCTTTGACTGAGTTGGGTGTTATGAGTCTTTTCCCTAATCCCGACTCGTCGGGACAGCCTATTCACCAGTTACAATTAGAATTATTGATTCTTGTTGACTCATCTGGTACATAAGGACTATTTTGACTAAATAG
>JAYEIR010000255.1:0-31589 GCA_034660135.1 Thermodesulfobacteriota bacterium | reverse complement strand
GGCGTTGACATATTCCCGTTCATTAACCCACTAATAGAAGAGATCTCTCGCTATCCTGATTTTCAGTTTCAAAACGAATATATCAGCAATTTGAACAAAATGGAGAACTATTACTCTGAAAAAAGACGGCCGTAAGGTAATGTTTTTGATCTGCTCCAGATTATTAACGTGACGAACCCTTACAGGTAGTGCTTTGTTGATAGAACTTCAGACAATACGCGACTATCCGCGTTAAGCCACGCTTCCAATTTGGTGTTAAAAAACCCGATATTCAGACGAAATTTTTCGGATTGAGCTAATCGCGGTGACGAAGTCAGCACCGCGATTCACGGCGGCGAAGCCGCCGTGAACCACTTGTTAAGCCCGTTTTTTCCAAATGTAGTTTGTTTTTGTTACGACAGCGTCATGAAGCACACTAATTCCAGGTCTTCCGGAGCATATGATTTGCTTTCCAGTTCTTTTTCCTCTTCAACCCCTCCGTTTGACTCAAACTGCTTTGAAAAAACCTTTAGTGATTCCTGCAACTCAAAATAGTCCTTTTCCTTATTGAAAAGGTCACGTACCGGCTTCAGATCTTTTATGAATGCCGTACTCATCGGAACATTAAGTGTTTTAATGATGTCATACGCTAAAGATTTGTCCACTTTACGGAGAGATATATAACTTGATCGGCAGGTATTTCATGTTTTGGTTAATCTTTACGTATATCCTTTCTTTTTCTCCCATTCTCTTGCAGCATCTTCCGTAGTACAGCGTCCAACTTGGAAAATATGACCATTAGGCCACCTTTGTTTATGCTCTTGTTCGCGACGTTCCAAGTCGTCTGTAATTCCACCATGAACAATTCTGTTGCCTTTTTTAAAATAGTATTTGTAAGTGTCTCTCGTTTTTACCATATTATGCTCCTTTCACATATTTAAATTCTCACCGAGCGCTTATCCTTTTATATTTGAAGGTCCTCAGCGTAGGTATATGAAATAATCTGACCGTCGTAGGTCTCTTTGTACCCTCTTTCTTTATGAGAAAAGTCTTTGATCTCCCGTGCACCAAAATCCTTAAAATATTCTTTAACCTCAATCAGCGTTTTTATCTCGGAATTTGAAAAAGGCGACAAGTCCGGCTTTATATCAGCTTGGAACATTTCCCCGATGTATTCCCCATAATTAACCTCATCGACACTAATTGCTTTTTCCTCATTTTCCAGTGTTGCAAAATAGTATCCATATCTATCAGGCACAGGGCCAAGTTTAAGATGAACATACCTAACACCAGTGATCGAAGAAGCATTATTCCTATAATGTTTGAAGTCCGCATAAAACAAGAGCTTGCAAAGCTTTGTCTTTAAGACACCATCCACGCAAAAGAAAATAATGGCCTGGAAAAGCTTATTAAGGTTCAGTTCCTTGAAACCACTTAAAATGTCAGGCCCATATTTACCGAAATGCTCCGAATAAATAGAAGGGAATGAATGTGTTTCTTCTACAGCATTTTCTAACAATCCAATAAGCTTATTTTTTTTCTCTTCGGCTAAAAAGTCACCTTGTAGTTCAATAAGGCCCAGTAAATTACGCGGATCTTTTATCATTTGTAAAATAGTATTGTGAGTATCATCCTGAAGAGCGCCATTCTCATAACGACTCAGTGTTACCTCTCCCCAACCTAAGAGTTTACAGAATTCCTTTTGGGTTAATCCATATCTATGCCTTAATTCCCGAATCTCTTTAGGTTGCATCATCCCATGACGGCGGCGATATTCCTTGTACGCAATGGCCAAAGGATCATGTTTTGATTTAGGGTCATCAAAATCAGCACCACATTCCAGGCACTTATAGTATTCAACAGGGACATTAATCCTCTCACCCTTTACAGTAATCTCCTCATCAGTTTTAATATGTTGAACATCGGTTATTTTTTCACAATTTGGGCAAATTTGCTTCATGGTATTCACCTCCCTCCTTTATTTAAAGGGGTAATAAAGTGGCTGCTCGGCAGTATGGAATGATATACATTTGGCGATCTTATGAGACCCAATTTGTACAATTTTCAGCTTGATATATACCTCCCGTTCTGCGATCTCCTTCCCAAACACCCAAATATCACCCGGCCTATCCTTATCTGGCTGAGGTCCCTTGCAATAATCTGTCACAGACAGTCCGAGTATCTCGATCTTGCAAGCCTCCTTTGTCAATCCTAACTCAGCCAGGGACTTTTGTTGGTCAAGACGATTAACGACATACAGCCCCCCTTCTTGAACTAACTGTTTGAATTGCTTTAAAAAAAGCGCTGAATTTAGTTGGGAAAGTTCAACCAAACTACCTCCTCCCGGCAGCAAAAAATTTTGAAAGCATTATATATCATATGATAAATATGTCAAGATAAAATTATCATATGATAACAAACCTGCCGATTTTTCCAGATAAGAACTGTGGGTAATAGGGACAAGCGAATTGTCCATTGATATGATTCACGAAAACAATGAATCAATAGAAGCTAATCGATATTCAAGGGAATTAGTGCGATCTGATTTTTTCTTTTTGCCAGGAAGCTGATTATTAACAAGAATAGGGGGCAGGCGCTTTATTCTTCTGACATTTCATTTAGATATTTAATATCACCCCCTATTTTCTTTTCCTATTTTCCTATGTGGAGCATTAATTGGAAGACAAGAAATTACCTATAGATCTCTTACAAGACGCAAGCCAAGGTCGTCGCTACCTCCTTTCGGTTTTGGCCCCCCTCTATTACGGTGCGCTGATCGACAGATACGGACTTTATGATGGAAGCTCCCGCCACGAATAATCTTGTATACACCAACCTGCGGTCCCGTTGGATCGATAACACCATTTGAAGGGTAATCCCCGTCCCAGTCCTGGCACCATTCCCAGACATTGCCGTGCATATCATAAAGCCCCCATTTGTTGGGATTCTTTTGGGCTACCTGATGAATATGAAGATCAGAATTCCCCCAGTTCCAACCCATATCGTCCAAATTTGGGTCATCGTAGTCAACAGCAACTGTACTGCGATGTTCACCTACGTCCGTTGGCCCATATACAGGCGCCGCTTCAATGTCGCCATTTGCAAAAGCCGTAGTGCTACCAGCACGGCATGCATATTCCCACTCAGCTTCTGTCGGTAGTCGATATTTATTCACATTTTCCGATTCATTGAGTCTTTTGATAAACAAGGAACAAGCATCCCATGAAATATAAACCGCAGGATAGTCATCACCCTCTTTTACGGTCTCTGACTTTAATCCTCTATAGCCAAGCCATGGTCTCCTTCCCATCAGTTTGAACCATTGGCCTTGAGTCACTACTGTTGTGCTGATGTAAAAAGCTTTTGTTAGGGTTACCTTATGATAAATCTCGTCATCATATCTACCGGGTTCATTTTCAGGACTGCCCATCATAAAGCTGCCCGGAGGTAGGAGAACAAATCTCACCCCTATTGAATTTATGAACGATAAAAAGAACGGTGATGGATTAGTTGTCATAAATGGAGAACCCTATTTCCTCTGTGATGGATGTAATGTCATTGATACGGTTCTCGCCATATTTGCGGATAGCCTCAATCGTTTCTAAGAAAGAAAACCTATGGGAGAGCTCGCTTTTTTGACTTTTTCTGAATCGAGACTGGGCGGATTATCATATAATGCTTTTAAGATGTCCTCTTCAGTTATACGACGGCTACCCGTAAGAGCTAACCTCGCGGCCTCGTTGACAACGTGTTCAAGTTCGGCTGCTGTATAATACTGGCACTGCTCAGCCAGTTTCAACCAATTAAGGGATTCTTGTGGGCGGTCCTGCATGTATACTCTCAGGAGTTCAATCCTTGCCTCAAGGTCAGGAGGACCGATAAAAACCTTCTTGTCAATCCTTCCAGGGCGTAGAATTGCAGGATCAATTTTTTCTAAGAAGTTTGTAGCTCCAACAACCAAAACCTTTGACTGCCAGCACTTATTCAATTGCACTTGTAATTCGTTTACTTCTGCGGAATAGTGATGTCCAACAGAATCCTCTCCCCGGTCAGGAGCCAGCGCATCCATCTCGTCAAAGAAGATGAGGGATGGTGCCTTATCACGAGCTTCTGCAAAGAGAGCGCCTATCCGCTTTTGTCCGCCATGCACGTAAATACTTCCTATGTCCGAGGGTTTTATTTCAAAATATTTGAATTTCAAAATTTGCGCTAATTTCTTAGCAATAAAGGTTTTTCCACAACCAGGTGGGCCATATAACAATACCCCGTTAGGAAGACTTAGGCCGTAAAGTTTGTACAGTTCAGGTTCTTGTAAAGGAAGAATTACGTCTCGTTCAAGAAGCACTTTGACTTCCCGCATTCCGGCAACACCCACCCATAGTCCCTTTATGGATTGTCCAAGTAAAGGCATATCAGCATCTGGTTGCAATTGCACATTAAGATGGAGCTCCTTCTTAAGTCTTTCCTTAAGGGCTTGCGCTGCAATGTTTTCAGGATTAAGCTCGCACTCAAGGCAGGTCCAGGCCAATGCCTCTGAATATCTTCCCCAATCACGCAAAAGGTCAATCCGGTATAGCCAAGCCAAGCGGCGATCTTCCTGGATTACGGGATCATCCCAAAATAGAGGCATGTCAGAATCAACCACTCTATCAAGTATGCGAAGTGCCCGAGATTTTTGGTGCAAAGCTATGAATCGCTCCACTTTTCGGAGCCAGGGTGTGGAAGATGCTTGCAGTGATTTTAAATTTTTTTTCATGGCTGAAACCTTTTCAATAATAACTTGTTTTTTTCTAAGCCAAAGATTTCCTATTGTTTTCTCACGACAGCGTCATATAACACACTAATTCCAGGTCTTCCGGAGCATATGATTTTCTTTCCGGTTCTTTTTCCTCTTCAACTCCTCCGTTCGACTCAAATTGCTTTGAAAAAAGCTTTAGTGACTCCCGCAACTCAAAATAGTTCTTTTCCTTATTGAAAAGGTCACGTACCGTCTTCAGATCTTTTATGAAGGCCGTACTCATCGGAACATTAAGTGTTTTAATAATGTCGTAAGCAGCGGCCTTGTCCACCTTCCTAACGCCTACCCCTTCTCTCAATATAGCAATCAGGTCTGATTGAACTTTATCTAACTTTTTTGGTGCCATCATCGCAGCCCTTTTGGCTTTGGTATCCTCTGAGATAGCCTCCTTAATCTTTTCTTTGATTTCATAGATGTCAAAATCCCCTTCAATCCTAGGCGTTTCAGGCTTACAATAGATCCTTCTAAAAATATCCAGTCTGTTATCCAGGATACGGTTGTAACCCACATCATAAAATCGCCAGAAGTGATTGTCCTCTGCCTTATAATAGAAAAAGGCCCCCGAACCTACTTCCCTCTTATCTTTTCCGCTGTGTATGCCAAAGGGGATGCTTTCGATTTGGGAGGCTGAGTAAGACCTCAAAAACTGTGATAACTGCTGTTTCATTAGTTCGTTGCCTGCAAGCTCACTGAATGCCTCCAACTCCTCAATAATTGAATGATCTTCTGCCGCTATGCGATCAAGGGTATTGAAAGTTTTTGGATCGGCAACCTCTCCCATCACGCTGCTGTCCAGGCCGATAGTTTCATTAATTTGAGTAAGTTTACGCTGAAGTTTCCTGACCAGGTTCAGCAACTTTTCAAGCCCTTTTTCCGGAAAGAAATTATAGATATCCAGAGTATCGAACGGGGTTCCAAGCCGGTCAATGCGTCCTGCCCGCTGGATCATTCGGGTGGGATTCCAATGGAGATCATAGTTGATCATTGTATCGGCATCCTGCAAGTTCTGTCCCTCACTCAGTACGTCAGTGCTTACAAGGATTTCAATCTCCTTTTCTGTGCCTGCCAGTTCATCCCGTAGATTGGCGCGTGGTGCAAATCTTTCAATTAAGGCCTGTCTTTGATCTGTTGGCACATCGCTGTCGATGATGCGGATACTAGGATTAATAGCGGCCTTTATGTCCTCATTTTCTCGAAGGTATCTGTAAATATAGCGAGCTGTATCCTTGAAATAGGAAAAAATTAGGACTTTTTTGCCTCCAAGGTCTCTGGTCAAAAGGGAGACAAGATGCTGTAGCTTATCGTCTTCATCCTCTTGAATAGGTTCTACTGCAGATTGAACCCGGCCCAACAACTCAACATCATTATCAATATCAGCCCTTATTCGCCCAATGTCATAGTCACCTGTATTGATCTGCGGAAGGTCAGTAATGACAGATTCCAGGGTTTCAGGCTCTTCCTCTTCAAAGGCCAATGTTTTCCGATATTCGGCTCCATCAAGGAGCCTTCCCTTTTCTAATTGATCCAAAAATGCCCTTTGAAAACCAAGTTGCCGGTTGATACTGATTCGGAAAGCATGTGTGCTGCTTTCAAACCGCTTCAGGAACAAGGTCTTGATCAGTCCTATCAGGGCCTGATTCCTCACATCATCATCTTCATCTTTCTTGGTCTTGTCTATCTTATACTGCTCGAGATTGTATGGGGTCAGATTAAGCAGGTTAATCAGATTGACAATGTCTTCATAGATGTTCTCATAGGTCGATTCGAGGTCATAGCGGACTGTGTGAAGGGTCCTTTCCGGGAATTTTATTCGTTTTCCGTTGATTGTAGCCTCGGGATAATTTTCTTTCACATAATGCCGCGTCCTTCGAATGACTACTTCTTCCAATAAGTTGAACAGGTTGGTCAGGCCTTTTTCTGCCTTAACAAAATAGGTCTTAAGATTTCCGATTCCCGCTGCCCTAAAATGATAGTCATCTCCACGGGTAATCAAATTCATCTGATGATACAGGTCAAGGAGGGTGTTGTTGATGGGAGTGGCTGTCATAAGGACCAGCTTTTTACGCGGACCTGCACCCAAAATACGTTCCAGATTTTTGTACCGCTCGATAACCGTATTTCGGAAATTATGGCTCTCGTCCACAAGCACCACTTCCACATCCTGAAAACGGTCAATTGGACAGTCCTTTTGTCCAAGTTCCTCCTGGGAATGTACATCGGCCTGGATGTTTGCATCGTACAGTTCGGAGTGCCACATGTCCCGAAGCTGTGCCGGACATATTACCATGGCCCGTTTTCGCTGGTAATAGGCGTAATGCTCCAATATCTTCTTGCCCATATAGGTCTTACCCAGGCCCACCGAGTCACAGATCATCACGCCATCGTATTTATTTAGGATCTTCAATGCCTTGACATGTCCTTCTTCCTGGAACTCCGTCAGTTCCACCTTGGAACTCGTGAAAAGATCCACACCTTCTGTATCCAACTCGTCTCTAAAATACTCATACAGTGCCTTGATATAGACCCAGTAGGGTTCCCACGGGTAGTCCCCATGCTTTGACTTTCTTAAAAGATCAATGAGCTTTTCCTTGTAATCTTCGGCCTGACCCCAGAAGCGCTCAAACCATTCGCGATAGGCTTTTGCGATGATAGTACTCTTTTGCACTGCATTCAATTCCGAGTTCTTGGTAAGACCCGCCCTTGTAAAATTGCTGGAGCCAACAATAACAGTATCGTCAAAAATATATGCCTTGCCATGGAAAAAGGATTTTGTATATAGGCGTACATCAACCTCATCCTGTCCCAGAAAATCTACCAGATCCTCCACGATGGTCTTGTTTGCCTGGCTCAAATTTTCTTCTCTGAGGTCCATCTGAATAGCTGAATCGATATCTATGTCAATGAGCTGTGTCGGGCGACCGGTCTTAGTGGGAAGGCCGTGGGTTGAAGGTTCCCTGCCTAAGAGCAAGCGAAATTTTGATATGCCGTTCAGCTTTTCACGCACAAGGGCATATCCCCCGATGTTAAAAAACCCGCTGGCAAAATCAGCGGGTTTCTGTGATTTAAGGAGCTCATTTAATACATCAAAAACCTGATATTCGGAATTGTCTATAATATCCGGGACTGCCATAATTGAAACCTTTCATCTGAAAAAAAGGACTTTTTTATTGTAGAAAATGCACACACGGAGGATTAACCAAAAAGCTTCCACCAGGAACTAATCCCCCTTATTATCATTATTCATTTCCTTATAAATTGCCTCATCCTCAAACAGCGCTAATTGTGGCTCTTCTGAAAAGATACTCGCCGCATATGGAATAAGCTTCTCTTCTCCGTAAAACAGGATATCCTCAATCGGCGTCAAATTGGCTCGCATGGTCTTAACACTTTTTTTAAGCCCGTGTGCCCCCTGAGAAAGCAGTATCCTGTTTCCTGAAGCGGTGGAAGGCATTCCTTCATACACAGGGGCAAATAAAGGCCGCCCCATTTTAAGGGATGTGCGGCCAGCGCTAATGCTGCCCCCTTTATTTTCTGCTTCAATAAGAACCATTACCTGAGAAAGAGAGCAGATGGTGGAATTCCTTTGCATGGCATTTCGAACAGACCAGGGAATGCCTGGTAGGAATTCACTCAAGATCAAGACTCTTGATTCGTCAAAAACATCCTTTAAATCCCTCTTAATCTTGAAATTCAATATGCCCCCTGCCAAAACGAGGGTAGTGGTGCCGCCCGCCTCAAGCGCGGCCTTATGTGTGGTCATATCCACCCCTGATGCATATCCCGAAATAATGTTAACACCCTTCCGGGCCATTTGATCTGCGCAATCCCACGCTGTCCTCAATCCTTTTTTATTTGCCTTCCTCGACCCACAAAAGCCTAAGCACGGTTTGGTCAAAAAACCAATATCTCCTATGGCAAAAAAGAGCACTGGCGCCTATTATTTAGGGCTGAGATCATACGATTTGGATAATTAACATCACCAACGGCTAACACTTCAATGTTCTGCTCCTTGAGTCTTGCCAATTGATCTTCCAGCTGCACATTTCTATCTCCCAGGCTATCTATCTGTGAAGGAGTTAATAAATGCGTCTTCCTGTCGACTCCGGCAATGCCTTCCACAAAATCTTTAACAGATATGCCCTTTTGGAAACAGTTATCTAATATCCTTTTCACCTTCGCATTCCCAATTCCGGGCACATTCAGGAGTTTTAGGATATAATATTCTCTTTGCTTCAACCAGGTAATGTCTCCTTAAGTAGCTCTCTCAACTCCTTTAAATACTTTTCGTCTTCAGTGGTCCCTTTAATACGTACCCATGCTCTAAGCAGGTTCATTAATATTGGAATAGCATCATCTGATAACCTTATGGGCAAGGGCTTGTAACTTGCCCTATGAACCGGAAAAATAACCTGTATCCGGTCCAATCGGGCAACGCCCTCAATTGGCGTCATGCCTGAGGGTGTTTTCGGGCAATAGAAAAATTGATCATACATTAAGGCCTTTATCCTTGCCGTCATTATTGGAGGGAATCCTTGCGGATGGTCAGGTTTTTCAATACCAAAAATGGGCACAACGAGGATACTATCTTGCTGCAAGTGCTTTTTTCCTTTGGATTTAAGGAACGTAATTACATCGTCAAAGACCGTATTAGTCGTCGGCAGTACTATGGCTGGCCTTCTTTTGGCTTTTTGGATGATTAGTTCTTCGTTCAACCGCAGTCTAAGCCTGTAAAGTGGGAGTTCATCTTTCCTCTGAAAGTCTGTTTCCTGGACATTCCTGATCGTAAATTTAGTAATGTTGTGCTCGGTTGGGTCAGCCCTCTGAACTTCAAAAATTTGGGGGATAATGTCTGGTTGAGGCGAGGGCACCCAGCATAACTGGCCCAATGTCGGTTTGTCCCTGAATCTTTCCCCTGACATATCAATGTAAAAGGGATCTATTAATTGTGTAATTCCCATGCGTTAATCAAATTTGGTTACAGAATCCTCGATTTTTGCCTCGCCTTGAACAGGGAAATCCAGGGCATCTCCATTCAGATAATCCAAAGCTTCGAAATAGGCGTCATCATATATCGGACGGTCACGGTCTAAACGAATGTATTTCTCTTGATTCTCTCTAATTTTTGAGATCAACTGTTTTCCTTTGGCTATTTTTTGCTTTGATAATTTTTTCATGGAAATATGTTTAATAGGCTCAGGTTCCTGTGCACTGGAAAAATCGAGCAGATCACCTGGTTGAACACTCATCATCGGCTCAGTCTCAAAATAGACATGGTCAAGCAGGGCGTATGTATCCCCTGCCCATTTTCTAACAGCCCCTTGCAGCGGTCCAGCGATGTAAAAAGGCAGGCTTGAGGCAATAGCGGGTTCCCTGTCAGCTCTGTGTTTATATAAGTAGTGTTCTTCATCATAGAATTGGCTTTCATAGGGAAAGGCTTCAATAAAACCTTCATCAACAGCCCTCTTAATAGCTTCCAATGATTCCCCACAAAAAGGACCATAATGAACAAATCTCCATGGCCAGCCTGTTAAGGTAACCCCCTTGTTTTTCCGTGCACGGTATAGATCTGTAAGGTAAAGAAATTTCACCAACCTGATTGGTGATAAAACTTCACCCCGCTCAGTAGCGAGCCAATTTATGTATTGGATGAGTTGCAAAATATTAATGCTCATTCTTAATTCCGGTCTATAAGTTGATTCTGTAAGATCCCTTATTTCACATTTCCTCAATTGTATTTATCGAGAAAGTCTGGCTGAAAGTTCAGCATGAACTTGCCCGATTTAGACGATTGTTCACCAATAATTCTATTCCTGAATATACTTCAGCCAAAAAACCTACTGGCAAATCCATTCTATCAAAGACTTCCTTATCGAACTTAATTCGATCTTCGCTTTCAATTTCTGCAGAATACTTCAAGATAGTTCTCTTAGCTATAGATCCGAGCTCTAAGCCGTGGAGAAATGAAGGATTGGCTATTAGTATCTGCTCAGCTTCATAAGTCATATTATCTAATGCGCCTTCACCTAAATTTACCCTTCCATTTAACTCCGTTAAAAGATGTGATAGAGATGAATTTAGGGCAACTGCAACCTGATCAATTATTCCGAGATAGTTCTTTTTTAAGGAAATCGTGTAGAAGCGGTCACTGCTTGGTAAGCCTGCGCGATTTTCAACTACTAAGAATCTATCATTGAAGGCTTTGAACCATAGAAAATGACCAAAACCCCTCTCCCCCAAGTCCCACCACCTTGGCCTACTCCTGGTGCTCGGCCTTTTGTGAAACCCTTGTGACTCCCCCCATTTGATATATTCCAGGGCATTTGTGTCCTTAATCTCCTTCTTAGTATTGTGACACATGAACAGTTTGTTTGGGAGGACATCCGGATCAATGATGATGGTCCGAGACTCCCTGGGACTTTTGATAACCGGGACCAAAAACTCATCCTCAATGCCCCACTCCTTAATCTTTTCATCATTGAAGTAGAAAAATTCATTACAACCGGTCTTTATCCCAAATCTAACTTCCGCGATATCCCCCAACCGCACCAGTTTGTCCCCTGCCTTCTCCAGAATCTTGAAATAGATATCCGGCGCTCTCAGGTATTTACCGCCCCATTTATTACCCTTGTATTTTCCGGCCAGAGGGATGGTCTTTTTTAGCTCTTTCTGTGTTTTGTCTTTCTCAAATCCCTCTTCAAGCAGTTCTTGCTGTGCGATCTGATACACGCGGAAGTCGTCCGTGCTCACAATCCCTTTGGCAGCTTCAATGGCAATAAATGTATCGCTTGAAACGACATCTTCTAACGGTTTTTTGAAGGCTGTAAAACGGGCAGTATGGGTAAGAGGATTGCCTGACGGTTTGTTAAAAACCACTATCACGGTGTTTATATCAGCAGATTTGAAAGCTCGTTTAGCCTGGTTATCATAAATATCCATCATTTCCATGTTGTTGAGCAGCCACTCCTGGAGATCGGCTCCATAGCCGACATCGAGCCATGAATTGGATGTGATAAAAACAAACACTCCATCTTTATTCAAAAGAGACATGCCAAGGTAGTAGAAATAAACATAAAGGTCAGACTTCTTGTTTATCCTGAATTGCTTGCCCACGTATGCCTGAGCGGATCGAATCAATTTCTCTTTATACGCTTTTCGTTCTTCACGTGTTGTTGGCCTGTCAACAATAGTGGGTGGGCCAATCTCCTCTTGGCGCACATATGGCGGATTTCCGATAATGATGTCAAACCCGCCCTTGCTCATGAACACCTCGGCAAAGTCTATCTCCCACAGCACATAATCCCTTTCACTCAGCTTGCCAAAGTCTTCCGATTCAAGAAGCCGCCTGTACTCTTCAAGTGTATCTTCAAGGGCTGCAATTTCTTTCTCTGTTTTCTTACGAAAGGTCTTTTCAAAATCAAGTTGTGTCTGTTCAGCCTCGGTCCCAAAAAGGCCCTGTTGTATTTCGGGAGGTTTTTCTATTTTTCTTTTGAGGGGCTTGATCTGTGCCCGTACGGATTCCATTCGGTCTTTTAGAATCCCCTGAAAAAGCTCTTGCTCCAATTTTTGATGCTGGGCCTTGGTTTTTGCAAGGTCTCCGCTTTTAACCCTGCCGTGGAAGATTTTGTACTCAAGATCATATAGCTTTTGCATGATTTGTGGGATTCGCTTGCCCGTTGTACTGAACTCTCCCCGGAGGTGAAGTGGCACTCCGGCAAATTCCTCGATCAGGCTGTCACCCTGCCGAAGGCGATATGTCAGATTAGGGAGGAGTGGATCATCCGGGTGTTTTTGGACAAAATCATCAGGGGCGTCCACGACCAAGGAGAGCCACAAACGAAGCTCGGCAATGCGCACAGCATGGGCCTTGACATCAGCGCCATACAGGTTTTGTGAGATTATGGCCTTTTTGAGTTCAAAGGTGTCAGTATCCTGATTAAATCTTTTCCTTACAAAAGTTCGGAGATCCACCAGAAGATGCAGCATGGCCACTAAAAAGGCTCCTGAACCGCACGCCGGATCACAGATTTTGACCCCGACAAGATATTCTTCCAGGCTTTCCCAGGGCATATCAATGTCATCAGGGGGATCGAGATAATTCATGATAAGGCGAATGATCGCTTTTCTCTTTTCGGGCAGGTGCCGGGCAAGATATTCAATTAGAGCCCGCTGGCACATAAAATTGACCTCGGTGGCCTGAGTGTAGAAAAGACCTGCCTGACCCCGTTCTTGCTCACTTACCAGGCGTTGATAGACATTGCCAAGGAGTTCAGGATCAACAGCGAGTTCGATGTCAAGGGGGGTGTCTTCACGCACTGTGAAGTTATAGCGATCGAACAAGCGGTCAAACATCAGATCAAAGGCCGTATCAGGGACATTGATGTCGGGCGGCTCAATTTCTTCTAAATGGACAAACATACCACCGTTCAGGTATGGGGCATTTTTGAAGATTTCTTTAACCGTATCAGGAGCATCAAGGTCTTCAAACCCGTTTTCCCGGTTGAAAGCTCTAAAAAACAAGGGCTCAAGATAGTCTCGATAAAAGGATTTATTCTTTCTCTCATCCTGCCTGCACTCATTATGGAACTCTCTCAAGAAATCAGTGCTGTTATTAAGCCAACCCCTTTTCTGCACAAAGTAGAGGAGCATCAAGCGGTTCATCAAGATCTGGGTAAAGGCATGTGCCTGGGCATCTGACTGGACCTTTCCTAATGATTCCCTTACATCTTCAAATACGTTTTTGTATGTCTTATAAAAATCATTTGTAACGCGTTCTTTGCGAAATGCCTCGCATTGCAAATCGTAGATATCAAATGGATTCATATCCGCCTGGGGCAGGGCCAAAGCGTTCAATACCTGAAGTTCGGTATGAAACGCCTCTCGCCGGGTATCAAGCTTGAGTCTTCGAAGTTCCACACCTCCGGGACGACTCAACGGATTGACAAAGACTATTTCAGTATATTCAGTTGTAAAGAGGAGCAGGTAATCTCCCTGTTTTTTGGCGAAACTCTGGCAGATACTTTTAATGGGTGTAAGATGTAGATTGTTAGTTTCAAACAGGTAGATTTGAAACATGCGGTCATAGTTGGAAACCAGGTAGATAGCCTTTCCGTCATTCCGGACAAAATCCTTGAGTCTCCCAGGCAATTCAAGATCACCAAAAGGCATTCTGAGGTCGTCTTCAACGTTATAGGCGAGCTTTTTGAAAAGACGTAAGACCGCGGATCGACTTTTAATGTCTGAGATATCTGATGGGACAATGCTGAAAAGGGTCTCGTTCATTATTTTCTCTTGATATAAGCCTCTTGAGCCTCATTAATCAAGTCAGACACATGTTTGCTGTCAACACGTCTGACATTTAATGAAATCTTGTCATTTTCAACATGATTCAAGATAAAGGTTTTATCTAAGAAAGCGCTTTCTTCTATGAGCATGTGGAAAAGCTTTCCTTTAGGCTTGATATAAGGGATCAGGAGGACATCTGAAATGGCGGCTAAAAGTTCATTGCGCAACCGAGGCCCCTCTGTGCCATTTATTTTTGTGACATTGTCTGGAAAAGGGCTGATCATAAGGCCCCTTGATGTTCTGTCAAGGAGCTTGAATTTTTGCTGAAAGCCCCGTGCCTTCAGCCCTTTTGCCGCGAAAAAAGCGACATTGACCTTACCCTCGATCAGTGTATCAAGGATGCCTTTTTCTAATGGGGAATGCCATCCCCCTGCGATAGTCACACCTGCATCACGCAGGGCATAAAAAAACTGGTAGCTCTCCCACACGACTGGACCCGGAGCCTTGCCGGATGCCAGGACACCAATAACTGGATATTGTTTGATGATATCAAGATTTCCTGTGAAAAAAACACCCTTTTTCTTATCGGAAATCAGTTGAGTAGTTTTTCTTGTTTCCATAATCGACAGGGACAGCACTTTTTTCTAATAATCGCCTTTATGTATACAACATTACAGGAAAAAACGGAATCTTAAACCAATAAAAACCAATAAATTTGCTTTTTAATTTACCAACTGTGCCAGAGGAATCAACCACTGATATAAATGCTACCAATATCCTTGCGACACGTAGTTCAGCCGGCCCGGTGGGATGATGATGTGCAAAAATAAGGGCCGAGGCCTTTTTCCTTAAGGCCGATTCAATCACTTCACGGGTATAGATTGATGATTCATCAACATTTATATCAATAGAGAAGAGACTTAAGAGCATCGCAACCATTTATTCCACCTTTTCTCTTTGCTCAATCGGTGTTTTTAGTGTCTTTATGATATGTTTCTCCAAATATTCTAACTCTTTCTCAAAAGAATCCAACTCCAATTCTTCCATAAGATCCCAGTAATCTAAATAATTTTCGGGGTCATTTTTTATTTTTTGAACGAATTTCAGAATTCCGTTGAGATAGGCGTTTTCGTCCTTATAATCCTTGCTCCGCACACCCAAATCGCACTTTAGAAAATCAGTGAGCTCATTTGCAATAACAATGCTTTTATAGGCCATTTCGGTAAGATCATCTGTGTCCATTATCTCTTACTCATTCCAGGTCCGGTAGTTCTTCACGCGCCACTAAAAGACGTATTGATCTTGCCTGATATGGCACTTTCTCGATTAAGCCTTTCTTTTCCAGCGTGAGTACCATTTGATGTACAGAAGGCGGAGAAACTTTGAAGTACCTCTGCATATCTGCTTCGGCCGGGGGACAGCCATGAATTTTTTTATAGTAATAGATGAAAGCAAGGTATTGACCCTGTCGTTGTGTATATTGCCTTTTCACGCCGACTCCCATTGAACTATTTTAAGAATTCATCTAAGGGGAGCCAAACCTGCCGGCGGAATGTTCTTCCGTTTTGCATCCTCATGCCGGTAGTCTTCGACCTTTGGCCTTGGGTTCTTTGCCTTCTTTTTCCGGGCTACGCGCTCTGCCCTCCTGGTTCTTTTTAGTGCTAACCCACCATAAATAAATGAAAAATTATGCTTATCCTATTGAATTGTCCCTCATTTGTCAAACTTCTCAATTATCAATTTACCAAAAGAATAAATTTAAAAAATTTCTTGACAAAAAATTAGTGTGGTAATATATTTACCACAGTCCATAAAAGAGCAGGAAGAAAAAAGGGAGGCATAAAAAGGAGACGCCAAAAAGGGGGAGAGAAAATGTTTGGCAAATTTGTAAAAGATGAACGATTGACAAAAGGGGTCGGTCTAAGGGAATTCTGCAGAAAGTTGGGAATAGATGCAAGCAATTGGAGTAAAGTAGAGAGGGGAACACTTGCACCACCTCAGGATGAAAAAAAACTGAAAAAGATAGCAAATATTTTGGGAATTTATCCTGCTACTAACAAATGGAAGGCTTTTAAGGATCAGGCTAATATTGATGCAGGCATTATCCCTAAAGACCTTTTATCTGATAAGGAGGTTCTTGACTCACTGCCGATGTTTTTTAGGACCATAAGGAGCGAAAAACCCACTCCAGAAGAGTTAGACAGGCTGATCAAAAAGATTAGAAAGGGGGGTTGATTGGAGAATTTAACACATTTCGAATGTAAATGGATTCCTAAAGAAAATCTGTGGCAAGCAGTTAGTTCTTTCCGTAAAAGATACTGGCCCGAAGATACATTGCCGGTTGATATGGAGAAGATTGTTGAGCAAAGGCTGAGATTGAATATTGAACCAATACACTCCTTATTGGATGAGCTTGATGTGGATGCCTTCCTTAAGTTGGATTTAAGCGGAATAGTTGTGGATTATGACTGTTTTATGCAAGAGAGATTTCAAAACCGTATTCGCTTTTCTTTCGCCCACGAGGTTGGACATTATGTCCTTCACAAGGATATCTATGAAAAGTTCCCTTTCACAAGACCTGAAGAATGGAAGAATTCTGTACTCAATATGGCAGATAAGGAATATCGCAACTTCGAATGGCAGGCTAATGAATTTGCGGGCCGTTTATTGGTGCCTCGTGAAAGGTTAATCGTGGAGGTAAAGAAGATTTATAAAATAATAGAAGACAGTGGCATTCAACAATATTTGTCAGATGATCCTGGTGCAGTTTTGTCAAGAGTAAGTCCTGTGCTTTGTAAGCCATTTGGAGTATCAGAGAATGTCATAGAGAGAAGAGTTGAAAGGGAGGGTTTATGGCCACCTAAGTTCTGAGCAGTTACGATTGAGACGATCCTGCTAAGATCGTACTCGATCCATTGTTCAAGGAGCCCGGGGGTCAAGAGAGGTCCACGCTGAAAAGAAAATTTTCAGCTCTTCCGTCTTCTACAGGTCAAGCCATGAATCCGAATAAAGAGACTGGCCCAGAATTACCCTCGCTGTTTTCACATAGTCCCGCAACTCCTTGGTGAGGAGTTTTACATCAACATCCTCATTATCCATCACCTTTCGTACAACACCCACGATATCATCCCTTTCTCCCCTTGCTATACTAATCAGTTTGTCATCATCGGCATCGACAATACAGGAATACACGCCTTTCCTCTCAAGCATAATCATATAGGTCTGATTCAGGATAGGCCGCAGATGATCAGGGGTTCCGTTGGAACTATTGGAGAGACCACAGGTAGATGCTGCACCAGGCGCAATCTCCTGAAGCATCTCCTGGAAGGCCAGCATGCTCATGAGCTGCGGCTGCTGAATATTTATGGGCGTTACGATCCCGTCAACAAAAATATCCTGATTAGGAATACCTGCCTGGTTGGCTGCATAAATAAGCTCCACTGCAAGGGCGGCCCTTTCGTTTTCATCCCTGGGCAACCCTTCCGGCCCCCACATCAATGCAATCATACCGGCCTTATACTTGACCGCGAGCGGTATCATCTTTTCATATCGCTCGGGCCTGGCCATAATGGAATTAATAATCGCCTTTCCCTTGTGGACAGCCAGGCCCGCTTCCATGGCCTCGATGTTGGACGTATCAAGGCAGAGAGGGGGCTGATCTCCGATGGCCTCCTGTACTGTCTTGACCACAAACTCCATCAATTCAATGCCACGTTTCCTTGCCGGGCCTAAATTAATGTCTATCCAGTTCATGCCCCGCGCCTTCTGTCTCAGGGCCTCCTCGGCAATGGGACCAGGATCTCTTTGCTCAAAGGCCCTGGCTATAACATGCCGCATTACATTCAAATTTTCTCCAATAAGTAACATACTTATAGTTCCTCCTAAAAAATGCAATTAGCGGTTAGCCGTTAGCCATTAGCTATTAGCTGCATAAAATCAATTAGTTGTCAGACAATACGGTTGCATCAAAAAATGAAAGTTTCAATTCAGCGTAAAGTTATACAAATGCTTGTAGTCTTTAAGCTAACGGCTAATCGCTAAAAGCTAATCGCAGGTTTTAGGTTCCTTGCTATCTACTCATTCCCTTCAGGAATTTCGGTATCAGCGAAGCATCCCTGGGGCCGATAGTAACCTCCCAGTCACTTAGCTCTTCTTCCAATTCTCCACTGATGGCCGCCGCATAACCAGGAATAATAATTTCCTTACAGGCAATCCTGTCGGCAATGCCGGATTTCTTAACAAATGCGCCCACTGCATCGCCCGAAAATTTTCCAGCAGCCCACGCAGTCATAACTGAAAGGCCCTCTGTGTCCATAATAAGAAGCCAGCTCGGTACTCTACTTGCTTCAATCTCACCACTCACAATAAAATAGGTCAGAGAAAAGTTGGTGGTAATTAAAACAGGGGAGTCCGCATCAGGCCCGCCAATCTCATAGATCCCTTCTGAAACAGTCATGGGACGCTGCGGATCTGTGAAGATATTCAACCGTTCCAGCAATAACGGAAACAGGCTTTCCCCCTTGAAATCCGAGAGAACAACCATGCCTGCATATTTGGCTATCAACATCGAGGCTATCATCGTCTCAACATCGAGGTTGTCCGCCATTTCACATGGAAAAGTTATAGTGGGAAAACCTAAAGAACGATTCCCGTCTTTTAGCGCTGCTCTCCGAATAACCACCTGGTCTTCGAAGAGTTTTTTTGGCTCTCTGGCCCCTGAATCCAGCACAAGATCCTGCAGGCCCATGCCTGTCAATTGATCGGTGAGCGCTATGAGGTCATCCAGGTTTTCAGCTTTAACCGTCAGAGGCAGGCCCTTTTCTTTGGCCAAAGCACCCATTTCTTCAGCATTATCGGATGTGGCCGCATAAAGAAGCGGTTTCCTGAATGCGCAGGCATCTACTCCTGTTCTGATTACATCCACTTTATCGCTCATCAGGATCAGATTGAACTCGCTTTCCTCCGCGATCTTTTTTGCGGCAGCCGCAAACAATGGTCCGTCACCCTTTACATCTTTCAGAGCTACAAGCTCCGGTACCAGATTCAGACCGACTCGTTCGTACTGGAGCGCATTCCATTCCTTCAATTTGTAATCGAGGTCCTTCATGTCCACATCCGACGAGATCATCGCCCCCAGACCTGTGGGGTTACAGAAGGTCTTCTCATGCCTGAACAGGACCGTCTCTCCACCGATCTTAAGGGCCCGCACCCCTGTGCCGATTTCCACCGGCCTTATCGGCGGAGCAGAGGCTTCTGAGAGACTGCTTTTCGCCTCATCAGAAACATAAGGGCAGGCATCCAATTCCGCCTTTCCTGCAGCGAGGTTCATAGCAAAGGCCAGGCAGGTAGGAACTCCGCACTCACCGCAATTCGTTTTAGGTAATAGCTTGAAAATTTGTATCCCAGTTAATTCCATAATTTACTCCTGTTTTCACAAAATTGGATCCATCGTTAGGGCAGGATGGCCTTTTTCTTCGAGAAATACGAGTAGTTCCTCTTCAGTCGTTCCAACTGTCTCATCGGCTATCCTGTCAATCAGGTCAGGTATTCCAAGGTCTTCTCCTCTTTTCATCAGGCGGTTCCTGATCTCTTCTTTGAGGGATCCGGGCATCCACACCATCCGAAGAAGTCCTCCATCTCCGGATATGAATTTACGCTGAGAAATGTTGAACTTGGAATGCCCCATAAAACCGGGGCACGACTGCCCGCCACCCATCAAGCCGGCCAGTGCCGTAAATTTCATGCCGCTCGGCGTATCGCCGGTATATTCTCTATTGACCGTCATGACCCCGTTACATGCCGGCAGCACAGCACATATGCACTCGCAGCATCCACAGGTAGTCATGGGATCAATAATTACGCTATAGAGATTGTAATGGTCTATTGCCTGTCTCGAGGCCTTGAAGACAAAGTCATTGATCCCTTTCCACTGTCCCAAAACGGGATCAAAACATTCTCCCTTATTCACAAGTTGGTTCGGGCCTGTCGGATTGATCTCATAGGAGGCCTTGCAGTCCATCCAGTTATAGGCTCCACACATACCTGGCCTCTCTGGGCTGATCATACAGACATGATTCGGTGCCAAGGACTGGCAAATTGTGCAGGAATAAAAGATTTCCTCGTTTTCGTCCGTCATACTTTCTATACGTTCATCTCTAAAGTTGTACTCAACTCCGGCTCTTTTCGTCAGGTTGTCTACATCTTCCTTTTTAGTGTACAGGGTTACCTCCACCTTATCAAGGATACTGCCAAAATCCTGGTGCAACCCTCCGTGGAGAATGACACCAATGTCCTTAAGAGTGAAACCATTTTCAACTGCGGACCGGCTGACCCTGATCCAGGTCATATCCCTCTGCCCGATGTGCATGATCCCTTTGGCATAATTGATCATATGGTGAATCTGTCGCTCCAATACAGGCTCGAAGTCAGGCTGCATCTGACGACCCGCAACCTGCACGTAGATACCGAGCGGCAAGAGATCACCTTTCATCATATCCTTCAAATCAGGACCTGTCAGGTTCACCTTTCCGTCCCGGATTTCATTCATATCCGCCATCTTCACCAACTCAGTACTCTGGGTATTTTCGCCTCCGGATTCCAGGTACAGGTCATCCTTGCGTACACGCTCTCCCTCAAACGCAGGGCCATAAGCCAATGGGATATCGATCTCACTGACACGAACCTTGAGACCTCTGACCTGAATGGATTTCTCCGCTATCTCCTCATGGCTTACATTGGCCACAATATGCTTATATGTACAGAGACCGGCAGGCAATATCTCCGGAATAGTTGTGTCTGCAATAGTTGGGAAACCCCAGTTAATCGCGCTAGCCGCAGTGGCCGCCCATTCGACGCTGACTGCACCAAGGGCATTTATAAAGGCAAAGACACGTTCCTTCTGGTACAGGAGCAGTTTCTTATAATCTCCCGGCTGTATTCCACCAAACAACATGGCTATACGACTTGCAAATCCAAGTGCAAACACCACTGCAGAGATGTCAGGGCCAAAAGGAACAAGACGGGCGCTCCACCCGAGTTGTGTCCCCTCCTGTATCAACTGGTCGGCAAAGGTAATGCCGTCATGATTTGCGGCCATAACAACATATATGCTTTTTTCCTGATATTCCTCGGCAATCATTTTTGCCGTTTTGGAATCAGGGGCCGGGCCGACAATTACAGCAAATCCCGGCGCCTTGCCATCGACGAATTCCACTCCCCGTCTTCTCATAATGGCATCATCTGCTGCGCCTAACCAGATCTTACCGTTTTCAATATCCGGATCCTCCGTCTCAGGTTGGTAGAAATCCGGGGCCTCGACATAACGAATAGCCTCAACGACTTCCTCGGCAAAGATAGCGGCCATCCCGGCGTCCAACAATGGACCCTGGCAGTGTTCCTGCACATGAGGCGGCAAGAGCTTTTGTGCGAACTCCAGGGGCCTTCGCGCTGAGTCCAGGTCAGTCACCTTGATCCCGGTCAATGAATAAATGACAGGGAGGTAATATGCTGTATTAGGGAATTCCAGTATTTGGCTGCCTCCATATGTCTCCAATGCCCTGTCATATTTAGATTCTGCATCTGAAACGATACTATAAGCGCCCTGGATTGATAGGGATGCTGTTATCTTCGACATAGCGGATATCCAAACATAACCGTTCTCGGTTCAGCGCCGCCTCTGGCCACCGAAGTTGCCAGTTTGATTAAAAAAGTGACGCTGGCCTTTCCGAGTCACATACAAAAGTTCAAAGGTTCGGATCAGGTGACAAGGAAATGAGATCAGTCTGTTGGAGTTCTAATCTTTTGGAAATCCCGCGGATACCGTGGGCGCTTCCTCCATGTGTCATGAGCTCAATAAATGCACGGGTAAGACGAACAGTCTCGGGATGCCTTAGAACGGCCACATTACATCCCGCAAGCAGATAACAGACTGCCGCCACCGTCTCCAACAGGATACCGCGTCTTTCAGGATCGCCAAACGCCGGGGCATCCTCAGTGGTCTGGGCTGCTTCCTTGCATTTCCAGATCTCGTTTCCGATATGATTGATCATGGGCATCTGGAGTTTGTCGTCTTCCTGAGTCAAGGCGGCCATGCGAATACGTTCCATCACGGAATAGGCGTATTCAAGACCGTAACCCAATCCTCCCGTAGTGGGATCAATGATAATCCTGTCATTCTGAACGCCGAGGTTACCCAAAAGAATATTCAATTGCTTTGCAAGATTTACATCAATGGGTGAAGATGAGACAATTGTATGACCGTAACCCATGGCACTGGCGCCTATGCCCTTGTTATTGGGTTCTTCCACAGGTCCCAGAGCAAAATTCTTGCCCTCGCAAGATTCCGAGATTTTCTTCAAGACCTCTTCATCCTTCTGGTTGTTTGCCGTGCCCCATATAATTATCGGAACATCAACAGCATCGGACACCTTTTTTGCCGTTTCCGCTGCCTTATCGGCATTTGTGTCCATTCCATTGGGGTCTGTGCTCTTAAGCTGTAGCACAATAATGTCGGCCCCGTATTCGTCTACGCATTTCCTGGCCCAGGCCTCAGGCGAAGATATTACATCTCTGAACGGCTCTACTGCGGCATCCGGCCATTCGCCCGTAGGGTCATAGTCCCAGACTTCCATCGCAATTCTTGGGGGATTTGGCATTTCCCCTTCAAATAGATAAAACGGGTATGAAACCTCACCTCCCAACTTAACGGCGCTCCCTCCCGTTCCCAGGGTGGTCTCGCCAATTTTTCCAGAATAGGCCTGTTTGAAAATCTCAAGTGCCAATTGCTCTACCTCCTTATGAATTTTCTTTTGGGGTCCTCAAGTCTTATAGCTTAAAAAATGTTTACGCGAGGGACCCCTATCCTGGCAGGTGAAGGGCTCTTCGCAAAAATGAATAATATATCAAACTTGGGTGATTTTTTCAAGAATTTTATACGTGGCTTTGAGGGTATTATTATCGCCGCCTAAATCTATTGTGTGTCTGCCATCAAGGTCGAACCTCCGCACATTTGGTCTTAAAAATATCCAGTTATCATTATGTATCAATATTTTTTATTAATCTCTTGAACATTAAACCGTAAAACATTTCTAAATATCGCCTCGTCTCGTCACGTTCTAAGTTGGTAACATATTTCCAGAATCCGTATATCCTGGATAAAGTCATTAAACGTGAAGCGTAGAGCTTCCATGTATACCTTTCTTCAACTCGCTGAATTCCACCCTGAGAAATTTTATGCCAGTACTCAGGTTCCTTTTTGCATTTTGTTAAAAAAGCGGAAATTATTTTTGATGCCTCGTTTCCATGATCAGGGTCGATATGAAATCCGGAGACGCCGGGTTCAATAATTTCCCGGGGCCCGCCATTTTGCGTGGCAAAGGTCGGTAGACCCGAAATCATGGCTTCGATGACAGTCAGCCCGAAGGCCTCAAATAAAGCCGGCTGTACAAATACTCCCTTTTTATCTGCGATATAACGGTATAGTTCCCCATTAAAATTTTTGTGAGACTGTTTTTCAACCCAACGAATCTTTCCTTCAAGATTATATTTTTCAATTAATTTATATATTTTTCTGATTTGCTGAAATTCTTCTTCGTCTCCAGATAATGATTCATCGACAAAACCGGCCACAATAAAGAGATTAGCCAGTGACTGGAGTTCTTTATTCTTACCGTACCATTCAACAAGGCCACTAATGTTTTTCACATGATCCAGCCGTGACATGGAAAAAATAATCGGTTTGTCCTTCTCTATAAAAAATCCTGTGGCATAGTCCAAATCTTCCTCAAAAATCAATGTCTCGATATCCGGATATAAATCGACTAATCTCCGGTCTGTCTCTGTGAAAGGAAAATAAACGTCGGCATCGGCGCCCGGCGAGACAATATTGAACTTAGGGTCGAACACATCAACTCCATTTACAACGCGATACAACTCCGGCATAGTAAACGCAGCATAAGTTTCATACTGTCCGACGACCTCTTTATTCCCGGCGACTTCCTGATACGTGCTGGTAATGATAAAATCAGCCGTATTCATAGCAATCAAATCCGCTGTAAACTGAGCTGAAAAGTGGTATTGTTGTTCATACTCTTTCCAGTTGAGCGCTGAAAATAAGTACTTTGTCTTTTCTAATGCATGAGCAATATTACACTGTGTCACTCCCATTCTTTGAGACAGGAGTGAAGCGACAAGATTCCCGTCCGAATAATTGCCGATTATTAAATCGGGACAACCGTATAATTCAGTAACAATTTCTTTCTCAGCATCTTTTGTAAATTGTTCCAGATAAGGCCAAATCTTAAATCGAGAAATCCATTGCGGTACTATGTCTCCCGTCTCATTTCTGAAAGGAACACGCAGTATCTTAGCGTTTTCCGTTCCTGTGATATCTTCTTTGGGTAAATTACATGTTGTTTTTCCTGCATCAGGGATTAGCCTGGTTATAACAATAATTTTAGGATCTATATCCAACCCCGTATCATAAATCCTTGAACGCATCTCTTTTTCCATTGCACGAACCTGAGCGAGGATATAAACCACCTGCCCGCCGGTATCCGGCAACCCTAAAACGTTTGACTGTCCGAAATATCCATGAGGTGAAAGTATAACCACGCTAAATATCATGGGAATACGACCAAGGAATTTCTCCAGGCCCCCTGGAGACGGCGCCTCGAATATGTCCGAAAGTAAATAAAAACTTTCTAACATACGTTCAACATTACGACCCCACCCAGGCTCAAAACCAAACTCGCGTAATTTATCCCTCACTTGCATCCACTCTGTATCGCTCTGCTGGGTTTCAAGATATCTCTGAATTTCACGAAGATTGTTTTGCAGTTCATCAACATCATTAATCTTAGAATTAAGCATTAATTGCTTGCCTTCGTATTGATGAATACGCAGGAATTTCAGCAAATGTTTATCCCCTTTTTCTAAATCTACAAATAGACGATTGGAGAGGTAGCGATTTAAAAACTCGACACCTCGCCCGATTGATTTGGTTTCTTTCATTGTAGGGAAACCACGGTTAAATGGCGAGAGATCTATTTCCAGAGTCCAGGGATCACTATCCTGTTTTGGATTTACAAGACGTTCCTCAAAGGACAGGTATTCCGAAACAGGAACTTCGCTGAAACATACATCATCAATATGATACTTATAATATTTACTGTTCGCTATGCCTGTTCGGACGAACAGGTATACCCACGGCGATTCAAAGACAGCAACCTGCGTATTAAAAATTAGTGTTTCAATAGGCGTATCTTTTAATGGCTCACCGGCTTCGGTTTTTATAAATTGTTTATATTGGTACCAGATATCTGAATGAAGTAGGGATTTTTTATTTAGCCGTATATAATATCTGAACAACGAATAAACACAATTGCGATGCCTGTTCAATGAGTCATCAAGTTGTTGTTTCAAAATATCCATCTTCTCCTGTCTTGATTTCCCCTAAAAAATTATAGTGCTCAATACCTTCAATAATGCCATTGGCATATTTATTCTCTGCAAAATATATCCGTGGTTTACCATACAGCCGTTTTAATTCCGGACTAAAGTTGCCAACCACGACGCCCAGCACATCTCCACTCAGCATTTCTTCATCATTTCCTGAATCACCGGCAACTAAAATCCGCTCGGGCGGTAATCCCCATTTTATAGCGAGATAGCGTACCGCCAGACCTTTAGATGCTCGAATGGGCAATATATCCAAATACTTGTTATGGGAATGAATTAGCTTAACCCTTACGTTATGTTTTCTCAAGTGGCTCACAATTGCGCGTCTTTTGGGTGCATTTTTGGGATCTACATAATAACTAATTTTAAATCTCCTTTGCTCAGTTTCTTCCTGCAATGTAAGACCGGGGAGTTTGCGTAAAACATTTTTTATCATATCAGGCTGCCAGAAATAATCCAAACGATGTCCCCATGCCCTGTCTTCTACTAAGGATTCTCCGTAATAAATTTCACTGCCCACTGCTGTAATAAAGACGTCCGGCTTTGGAACTTTTGAGTTTTTTAATATCTCTATGGTGCTTTCAATCCGACGTCCTGTGGCAATCCCAAACCCGATATTTGTGTATGATTCACGTAACAGGGTGATCAAATTTTTTAATCCAACAGCGTCCCCAATCAGGGTGTTGTCGATATCACTGATAATAAGCCTGTCAATGGTTGGTAAACGGCTTCTTGTTTTTATTAGCAAGTTTTTACTATAATATTTTTTCCTTGGAATTTTTTTTAATTTTGCCAAGTACGTTTTAACATGTCTGTGCCATGAATAATGTTTTCGAACGCCGTTTATACCCTTTCTTGATAAGGTATCCCATTGATTTTTATCCTCAATAATGCTCTTAATTGCCTGCCCCATTTTATCTGCATTTATGGGGTCAACTAATTCTCCATTTTTGCAATTATCGACAATATCCCTTGGCCCACCATCATTCGTTGCCACCAGCGGTAAGCCACTTGCTGCCGCTTCTATTAATGTCAGACCAAAAGGTTCCGTTAACGCTGGATTAACAAAAACACCTTTTGTCCTAACAGCAATTCGATATAATTCAGGCACATCTTCCGGTTCATGTTTTTTGGGATAGGCGACCTTTCCATAGAGATCGTATTTATCAATCAAATATAATATATTTAATAATACCTTGCGTGCTCCTGAATCCATTTCGCGGATATTATCTCTGTTTCCTGCCACAAGCATAAGATTGGCATGTTGTCGCAGAAAGGAATTATTACTAAAGGCATGTATCAATGTCTCAATATTTTTTCTCTCATCGGCGCGTGACATTGCAAATACGATGGGCTTTTGGGGATTTGATAAAAAACGATTGAGTTCATCAAAGATCGGTGTCCTTGATTTTCTGCGTCTGGGCGGAAAGAATTTATCGAGATCAACACCAGGGGGAATAACCGCCATACGATTAGGGTCGTAATGTTCATACAGCTTATATTGCTCCTGCACCTCCTGGTGGGTGCTTGCAACGACCAATGCGGCTGTATCCAGGGCAAATTCCTCTGCGTCTATCCTTTGGGTTATTTTATAGTGGGACTCGATTTCGGCATCTTTTATCCCTTTCTCAAGAAGCCGCTCTCTTTTTATCCGGCCCAAAGAATGACCGGTAAAAACGAACGGGACACCCAGCAATCTTGCAAGCTGCCCCCCCACATAACCCGCATCAGCATAATGGCCATGGATTAAATCAGGTATCTTACCGACCCGGCGAATATGCTGTACTGCCTGATCGGAAAAACTGTCCAAATATGGCCATAATACTTCTTTTCGTAGATATCGCCTTGGCCCACATTTAATCCGAATGATATAGGCATTATCAGAAATTTGTTCTTCCGGTCGGCTATATATTTTGTCAACTTTTTGATCGATAACCATTCGAGTCAGCAAATCAACCCGGCTTACCCGTTTATCTTGTGATAATTTTTTTGCCAGTTCAATTACATATTTTACCTGACCCCCGGTATCGGCATCCCGCCCCAATTCTAATCTCTCGCCACGAATCAGGCCATGAATGCTTAGCATTAAAATATAAAGTCCTCCTTCATTTTGCTTATTCTTCATCGTTAACTTTCCACTTATTTAATATGCGTTTATAATACTTTTCATCATTCAGGATTGCGCCTCTTGTTTGGCAAATTTTTGACGCAAATTCAGCGGATCTTTTTAAGATAATCTGTTTGCTCCAATTTTTAACTATACCCAGGATAGCAACTGCACTGAAGCCATCACCTGCACCGACTGTATCTACCAGGTTTAATATGGGGAACGGCCTTGTTTTACTAATCTGATCATGTTTATCAATAATAAAAGCCCCTTTATCTCCCAGGGTTACAATCACGAATTTCAGATCAAACTTTTTACATACCTTGCAGGCGAGACTGTGGGTGTCTTTAGCATCAATTTGCGTTACCTGCGCTATCAAGTTCAGTTCATCCGAATTACATTTTAGCCATTGTGCCTGTGTTATCTTCTGAAGAATTAATTTATCGCTCCACCAGGGTTTTCTCAGATTAATATCTAAAAATATTTTGGTTCCCGTTTTTTGTATAATTTTGTTTAAAGCCCTGCACGAGACATCATTTCTGAGCGCCAGGGTGCCGTGATAAATAAGTTTATATTCGCTATTCGCTATAATCTTTTCGACATCGATTGCGTTAATGAAATCGTATGCTTGATCGGAACGGATATTAAATTGGGGTTCCCCTTTTTTTGTTGTTACGAATACTGTTCCTGTAGGATATCTGTCATCTTTCTGAATACCAGCAAAAGACATTCCCCATCCTTTCATCCTTCGCATTACCTCGTTCCCGTTTTTATCATCACCAATACGGCTCACAAACAAGGGCTGTAATCCAAATCCCTGTAAATGCCAGGCAACATTAAACGGCGCACCGCCCAAAATCGCCTCTTTATCTTCGAACACATCAAACAGGACCTCGCCGAACAACAATGGGTCATTCTTTTTTGACATAATTTACCCCGTATCCATCAACCTTTTTATCACGTCAAAGATGGCATTATGCCATGTCTCCCTCCGCAACCTGTAATTTTCAGTTCAAGCGGCCGTTGGGTGTCAAGATGCACATCTCTCTGAGGAAAGGCGACAACAATACCCGCCTCCCGGAAAAGTTCATCCATACGGAAACGAATATCGCTTTCGATTATCCGGTGCTCCATAATCATAGTCATGCTAAGCCAGAAATAGACATCAAATATAAGGGCATTATCCCCAAAATCACTGAAAAGCACAAAGGGTTCAGGGTTGCTGATAACTTTTCCATGTTCCTTGACAGCCTTAATCATACGGCGCTCCACGTCACGCACCGGGGATCCGTAGTTCACCCCGGCGGTCACCCTGGTGCGGATCTTCTGATCGGAGAGGGTCCAGTTTGTAATGTTCTTTTCCAAAAAGCTGCTGTTTGGTACCAGAATGTGCACATTGGCACCGGTACGAATACGGGTGCAGCGCGCTCCAATCGCCTCTACAATAGCAAAGTTTTGTTCTATTTCGATCATGTCCCCAACTCTGATAGGTCGTTCAGCCATAATAATAAAGCCACTGATAAAATTGTTAATGAGATTCTGGGCGCCAAAACCCACACCAATGGCAATGGCGCCACCTAAAAAAGCAAAGGCCGTGAGGGGAATATTCATGATACGCAAAGAAAAAAGGAGAACCATGGCAATGGCAAAGTAAAAAATTATTTTCTCTATGGCCAAAGAGGTGTTCAAGTGCAATTGTGTGCGGGAAAGAAGACGTCTGCTGAAGATGCGGATAATGTATTTTGCAGCTAAGATCCCGATGATCAGGATAAGCAAGGCAAACAAGATCTTTTTGACGGTCATGGGATGCTCGTCAATGACCCAGATTTCATACGTCCAGATGTTATGGAGCCTGGTCTTGAGGCTTACTAATATATCCTCCAGTGTGGTATCAAGCCTGGAGCTGATTTCATCCGGTCGAGCCGGCTTAATACGCTTTTTTGCTTCTTTGAGCTTTTTCTTAATTTCAGCAGGCCTGTTCCCTTCAGCGGCTTTTTTCTCATCCACAGCAGAAGTTCCATTTATCTTCGCATTAGCGAAGGTTACATTGCTCCACGGCGAGAGAAATAGAAATGACACTATCAAGAAAATGACCGCTTGCGTATTCATGGACTCCTCCTTATTCCAGTTTGTAGATATGAATTCGCCTGAAACACAAAAGAATAGTCTTGAGATAGACAATCATCCCTTCACAGAGCCTGTTAATCAGACCTTTATGGCGTTTCTTGCCGAGCAACCACTTTTTTCCAGGGGCTTGGATAGAGACAGGAGCAAAAAGCAATTTAAAATCCGTGACTTACTGACGGCCATCTGAAACGCTCAAGAGTTTCCTTTGACCTTTGTGATCACTGGAGACCCTGAAGGTCCTCTTTTCTCGACCCTCATGGATCTTGGCAACCACTTCTTCCAGCTTAAACTTGCTGGACTCGTAAAAAGTCCATCAACAGGCCGGGGGGCGGGTAAGCCCTCCATTGCCTCGTAAAAAGACGCAGAGCGACTTTTTACGAGGTTATCAAACTTGAGGTCCAACAGGATTGAGCTTGTCTGCCTCAGGCAGGTCTCCGGCAAAAGCGACGCTTGCAGGATTTAGGTCTAATACAAAAAACATTTCCCTGTGTTTTTCAAGGTATGGTCATCCCGCATATAGTTGGCCTTACTCCCGTTGCGCATTATGACGTCAAGGCCTTCCGGGTCATAGGAGTCAATTTCATATCCAGGGGCCTGGTGGGGCCCGGTTTCCCGGCACAGATCTACATGCCTCTCTAATTTAGCGATGGAAAAAGAGATCAGTTCCTTTAAAAAACCAAAGGCATGCCGCATCTGGTGGAACCCATATTTCTTCATAAGGGCATAACCATTAACGGCATCATCCTCTGCTTTCTTGTTAGGTATATCCTGGCTGGTGCTGCAGGCCGTCTGTATGGATGGAATGTCCAACATCTTATTGACCTTTTCCTGTAGCAAGTTGGCTATATTGTGGGAGACCAGACCCAGGTCCACAAGGTAGTTTTTCTGAATACTGGCAATAGAGGGAAGCCCCGCATGGACGACCATAAGTCCCGGGTTCAGCAACTGGACCAACGTAATTCCGAACAGGGCTTCAGCATGGGCCAGTGTAACAAGACCCGACATGGAGTAAGGACCTGAGAGACCAGCCATGGGCATGGTGGAGACATAAACGGGAATGCCTTTGCGCACGCATGAGAGGAAAGGCTCGATCATGCTTTCAATGACATTTAACGGGCTGTTGATAATGGAGAACTGGAGAGTGAGTTTTCCTCTGGTTTCAGAAATCTGCTGCGCCTTGGCGATACCCGCCCCGGTTACGGCGGCAACATAGACAGGTTTACTGCAATTCTCGATGATCGTCTCCATGACCCTGGCTTCTTGATTCTTTATCAAGACCCCCCTGGCCATAAAGTTAATCACATCTGTATCATTAACAATCCTTGCTATCTTAGCGAGATGATCAAAGGTGGGCTCTACCAATTCCCCTGCCTGATCATCATAGACAAAAGGGGCGGTTCCGCCAACACCAAAGGAGTTTTCAGGAATCCAGTACTGATCCCGTTTGGGTGCCGTATTTAGAGCTTGTTCTACCAAAGGAGTCAGTATATGAATGTGTCCTGTGTTCTCATCAAAGGCGGCCAGGCCTGTCTCTTCAAATATCCGCCTCAACTCCGGGTTATCACATTTAACCCCTACCTCTTCCAGGACCCGGAGTGCATCATTATGAATTTTGTTTAAAATCTCCATCTCAACCAGTTGATTTTTTCCTGCAGATCGTTTGATGACAGACACCTTTTTACAGTAGTCAGTTTTCAATCAGAAACCGACAGTCTAATCAGCTCCACGGGAAGGGGCTGTTAGACTCTGGGAGCAGCTCTCCTTTTTCATAACGATCAAATCGAAAGGGCCTTAACAAGCTTTGCTCTTCCCCCATGATCTCTTTTGCCGCCAGTTTTC